>JAOZTL010000281.1 GCA_029942205.1 Bacteroidales bacterium
TGAATCATCAAATATATGTAAATTAGCGTCTTAATTATAGGTGCGAAACTTTAGTCATTTATATTTAAACAACAAAATATGATTCGATTTAATGCTTATCCGTTTTGTATTAAAAGCCCAGATAAATCCTCCCTTTAAAAAAAGGAAAACTTTATTGATATATAATTATCTAGTTAATTAAGGTAGAAGACTTTAGCTTCGTTTTTTTATAAGAATAAAGAAATAGTCTTAATATTTAGCAAAAAATAAATTTAAAATCAATAATATATATATATAAAGAAACCTTTCCCTTACAAAAGGGAAAGGTTTGGATAAAGGGCTATGAAATTGGTAAGCACTTCGTGCTATTTAATGTTGCTTACGCACTTGTGCAAAACTATCACAATCAATGATTTATCGAAAAGTAAATATACAATTAATTTTTCATAGGTGCTTACTATTCCTATCCTTGTTAGAAAAAGCAGATAAGCATAATATAAATAATAAAAAACACAGTTTATGAGTAAACTAAATAAGAGAAAAGCTTACCCTTCATCTAATTGAATATACTTTTTACTAACCCATCCCTCTATTTTGGCTTGTACGTGATACCAGTGGTCTATTTGTTCGAGAATAACAACAGGCGTACCTTTTTTGAGTGCCTTAGCCACTTTAGGTGCAGCACCATTGGGTTGTTCCCTGATATTCAGACTATTTGCCGACACAATACCGTCTTGTTCGGCATCCGTATCATCTGTATCGATATAATCACGAGACATCCAGCCCTGCACGTCTGCTTTGACATAAAACCAACTGTCCGAATCCTTCAAAATACTCACTTTTGAACCTTTCAACAAAGCAGCTGCCACTTTCTCTGCTCCAGACTTGGGTGCTGAGCGAATATTTAGTTTTGCGATAACCGTCCCGATCGTTCCTTCAGCTATTTCTTTTACTTCGGGTAGTGGATGCTTCTCGAAAATAGTTTTGCGCAAATCATCCAACGGAAATGCAGGACCTGGATCAGCTTTCCGTCCAGGAGCAATTTCTTCGTGTCCCAATATTTCTTTTATTTCGTAGGCCGCCGCAATGGCTTCGCAAATTTCATAAGCTGCATCTATTTGTGCTTGTGGGTATTTATACCATTGCTGCATTGGCGTTTTTGCTGCATTGCGGTGTGTGCCAGTGTATATTAATTCTTCGGAAACTGGCTTTGGCGATTTTTTCTTTTTTTCCCACCACGTAACAAAACCTTCGCCTTTTGGATTTCTCACCAAATAGCCAGGGTTAGAAATCTCGATTCCGATAGAAAATGCATTGTAGCCTACTCTGTCGCCATAGGCACTTTTACCAGCATGATAGGCACGCCGATTAAAATTAACCATTTGAGTAACTGTACCGTCTTCGTGTAGCACTAAGTGTGCAGAAACGGTTCTGTTTGTTTTCTGAAACAACCGTACGGTGGCTGCACCACTTGGACCTGCCGTATAGTGAATAATAATAGAATTAGGAGTGATATTCCCTCCAAAAAGCTTTGCTTTCGCAAATTTATTTACTTTATCACCGTCTAATCGATGTTTGCTTACTTTCATAATTGTTTTGTTTTTACGTGTGAAAGCACTTCGTGCTATTTATGTGTTTGGTTTGGTTAAAATTAATCATTTCATTAAAATGCTAAAAAAACAGAGGCATTAAACAGCAAGTTAAGATTTTTTTTTTATAAAAAAATAAAATACGCAAAAAATGTCCGAAAATTGTAGTTCTTTCTATCAAAATCTTCTCTTTTTTATATTTTTTTTGTTGAAAATAGACGAAGTTGTAATTTTGTAAAATTAGGATACCGAAATAGTCAGATAGATTTGTTTTCGATTTGATAATGAATCGTTTAATAGTTTTTATTTCACTGAATAATCACCTATGAAAAATTAATTGTATATTTATTTTTCGATAAGTTGTTGATTGTAATAGTTTTACACAAGTGCGTAAGCAACATTAAATAGCACGAAGTGCTTAGTATGTATTTACAGAATTACATAAGCAATATCAAAAAGGTCTGCGGGCTTAGGTATATCCCAAAATGTAGCATTAAATCAGTAATTAAATGAAAAGAATAATCAACTATTTCATTCCTACGGCAAAAGTGAGCTTACTTGAAAGCCTCAAAACAAAAGCATTTATTATTTTTAATTTAATTCTATTCTTACTTTTAATTGTTTTGATCGTGCAAACAGTTATCTTTGCAGGAATTAGTCGTATTACTCTAATATTAACCCCCATTGTGAGTGTTTTTATTAGTATTAATCTATTTGTATTAAAAAAGAAAGGAATAAAATTAGCTGGAAATATATTTTCTGTTGGGCTTCTTGTTTTTATTGCTATCGCATTAAATAAATTTAGTTCCGATATTACTATTATACTAAAATATACACAGGGATTTTATTTAGTATTTGCTGTTTTGGCAATAAATGTTCTTTTCTCAACAAAAAGAATACTTATTCTTAATATTATCATTATTTTGGTAACAACAACACGTGGATATTTATTTGGAATAGAACAGCTTGTAGATCAAAAAGAACTATTGACAGCTGGATATATTTTTCATGTTATTACGTTATTAATAATTGCTATAATAAGCTTTTTAACCATAAAATTTACAGAACGCTCTATTCTTGTTGCCACAGATGAAGCAGAAAAGAATAAAGCACAAAATGAAGTTTTACTTAAAATGATAAATGGCATTCGTGAAAGTTCTACACAAATATACCAAGCAAGTGGACAATTATCAAGCATGTCGCAATTGATTTCACAAAATGCAAATGAACAAGCAGCCACCACTGAAGAAATTTCGGTATCAATGGAGGAAATGCTATTTACACTAAACTTAAATACCGAAAAAGCAGAAAATACGAGCAAAGTGTCTACGCTTTCGGCGAACGAAATAAAGCAGAATAATGAAATTTTCTTAAAGACAATCCATTCAGTATCAGAAATAAGTGAAAAGATTTCAATAATATCTGATATTGCAAAAAGAACGGATATGCTTTCTATAAATGCAGCCATTGAGGCTGCTAGGGCAGGAGAAGTCGGAAAAGGATTTTCTATTGTAGCACAAGAAGTAAGGAAATTGGCTGATAATACTAGAATTGCATCCAAACAAATTAATTTGTTATCAAAAGAAGGGCAAGAAGTTTCTGAAATAGCAATTATCAAATTAAATGAAATTATTGAAAAGATTGTTGATAGTGCCGCACTTGTAAATGAAATTGTAGTAGCCAGTATCGATCAGCAGAGCAGCGTTATTGCAATAAATACGTCTGTTCAGCAACTTACAGAAATCACAAACAGCAATTCGGCTTCGGCCGAAGAAATGTCTGCTTCGGCCGAGCAGCTTGCAGCTCAGTCCGAACAGTTAAATAACTTGATTGTATCTTTTAAGCAATAATCGTAGAAATAAAATATCATCATGAACAAAACTCTTGCCATACGAATAGAAAAGCAATACTTAATTGCAGGAATAGAACCAGTTTCGGGTAAATTTCAACTCCTACAGAATCAAAAAGGCTATCGCTTTCCATTTTATTTTTTGTTGGATAAATTAAGTAACAGTATTCGCTATCATTTTAGTTTTCAGCAAAAGTATGAAGAAGGAGCGAAGAATTATTTAGGCGATTTTTTTGCATCCATCGAGCAAGATGAAAACTATTTTTGGCAAAGCAAAGAGCATCCGTTTGTACGTTTAATGGTAGGCATGCTATGGGATTTGAAAAAATCATACCACCATCACATCAATTTGGTGAACGAACAAGGAAAAGTGGTGGAGATGGATAAAATTCCAGTACAGCTTTCTTTTGCTGATGGCATAAGCGAAGCCGTGCAACAAAAAGTGATACAACTGTTTGTGGAAGCCGACTTTAAAGTGATCGATCATCAAAAGAAATTGCCCGAATTGCTTGTAGCCTCTGTCATTCGTAACCAATCGGTGAGCGAAGGGCTCTTTGTTGTGGCCGAAGCATTGTACAACGATTTGCATATTTCTACGGTTCGGGCACAAAATGAAAGCTATGAAATAATCCAATCCGAAAAATATCCGTACAGCGGTATCGTTCCGCAAGAATTTGAGTTTGGGCAGGCGATCACACACGTTATTAATCAACAAACGAACATGCTTGCAGGAAAAGCCATACAGGAAGAATGCGTGCGACAAGCCGTAAGAGCAGTCAAAATAATAGACAAACTGAAAGAAATTGAAGACGATCGGTTACCTACAAAACTAAAAGTAAATACCACTTTTGCTGCCCAACCAGAGAAAGCTTTTCAAGCAGTAATCGAATTGAAGAAAATAACGGAGAAGACGGCTATTCGCCAGAAGGAGCTAGTGGCAGAAATCCAAAAAATGTACGAACAACACGATGGCGCAAAGCTAATTGCTATCGGTAGAGTGTTTGAACAAGCGGCTATTCTGTCTGATTTAAACAAACTCACTTCGGATTATTCGTCATTCGGGATGAATGATTTAAAGCTTATTGTTCAACAATTATTGATTGTTGATGATAGTTTAGAATCCGAATCGGAATTTGTTGCGCCCGAATCGATACCAGAAGCTAGCCAGTTTGAAATAATCAAGCAGCTACAATTTGCAGATTTGACCAAAGGCAAGCAGGTGCGATTAAACAATAATGACTCCAGACAAGGAAAAGGAAAATCGGTACAAGTACTAGAATATTTAGGTGATAATAAATTCATCATAATCAGCAGCAATCGTTCTTTACAGCCTGGAGATGTAATTAGTTCGCGCTCTACAACATGGAATACTGGCATACAAATTGAGATGAATGTAGAAAGAGGCGGTAAATTCATTGGATTATTTCAAACCAGAATGGTGGAAAGCATCGAGTGGAAATAAACCAAACTTTATTTGAATTATATACTAAATTGAGGTAATAATTGTGA
>JAOZTL010000282.1 GCA_029942205.1 Bacteroidales bacterium
ACCCGAAGGGTTTATGGAACTTTTTTATAGAAAATATGGCGAGGGTGCGCCTTTGATACTTGTGCATGGGCTGTATGGCGCATCCGACAACTGGGTGAGCATTGCACGAGTATTGTCCGAATATTTTGAAGTATTTATTATCGATCAGCGCAACCATGGGCAATCGCCACATTCCGATACGCATGACTACGACAGCATGACGAGCGATTTATTGGCATTTATGGATCTACATGAAATACATAAAGCCATTCTGCTAGGACATTCGATGGGCGGGAAAACGGTGATGAACTTGGCTATTCATCATCCAGAGCGTGTCAATCGATTGATTGTAGCCGACATTGCACCTCGAAAATATAGAACCAACAACGATGACTCGTCCGAAACACTCAACCATTTGAGTGTTATGTCATCTATGCTTGCGGTAGATTTTGAGCAATGTAAAACTCGACAAGCCGTGGATGAGGCTTTGGTACAGCGCATCGAGGAAAAAAGAATACGACAGTTTTTGCTTAAAAATATTCGCCGAAATGAAAAAAGCAATTCGCTGGAATGGCGGTTAAATATTCGTGTTTTGCATCAGAATATGATTGCAATTTTGGATGGATTCGATACAGAACAGTTTAAAGAAGGAAATGGTGTAATTGGCTTTCCTGTCCTTTTTATTCGTGGGCAGAAATCAAATTATATCAAAAACGAAGATTATGAAATTATTCAAACCGTATTCCCTTACGTGGAGCTAAAAACAATACCAAACGCAGGGCACTGGCTACATGCCGAACAGCCTAAACTATTTACAGAAGCGGTTATACACTTTATTTTTGAGTAGATTTTTGACTTTAATCAAGAAATAATTGTATAATTGGTTTTGTCCATCTACTTATTTAGATTGATTGAAAATCAAAAAAAAAATCTTAAAATTGCACCAACTTATAAAAACACAAACACATGAAACTAGACTTAAAACAATTAGAACTATTTATAGATGCAGAGCAAATAAATACTCAAGCAGTGGAAGCGTTGAAAGCGAATGTGGCTCTACATAGAGGAACAGGTGCTGGAAATGATTTTCTGGGTTGGGTCGATTTACCAAAAAACATAGAAACGAGTGAGTTAAATGCCATCAAGGAAATAGCCGAAGAGTTTCGTCAGAAACTAGACGTGGTAGTCGTGATTGGAATTGGCGGCTCGTATTTGGGCGCAAAAGCAGTGCTGGAAGCCTTGTCGCATACGTTTGACCATTTACAAACGGAGCGTGAAAATCCTATCGTTTTGTTTGCAGGACAGAATATTGGCGAAGATTATTTGAGTGAGTTGTTGGATGTCCTGAACAATAAAGAGTTTGGTGTTGTTGTTATATCCAAATCGGGAACAACAACCGAGCCTGCCATTGCTTTCCGAGTATTGAAAAAAGAGCTAGAAGACCGCAAAGGCGTGGATGAAGCGAGCAAGCGCATTGTGGCCGTTACGGATCGTAGCAAAGGTGCATTGCGACAATTGTCGGAACAAACGGACTACCGAACTTTCGCAATAGAAGACAATATTGGTGGACGTTATTCTGTACTTACTGCCGTAGGACTTTTACCAATTGCTATTGCAGGTTTTGATATTGACCGTTTGCTGGATGGTGCACGCCAAATGCATCAACAAACGAATACCGAGCAGCGGTTTGATGAAAATATTGCTGCACAGTATGCCGTTGCTCGTAATTTGCTCTATCAGCAAGGCAAAAAGATCGAGATTATGGTGAATTATAACCCTAAACTACAATACTTTGCCGAGTGGTGGAAACAATTGTTTGGCGAGAGCGAAGGGAAAGAGAACAAAGGAATATTTCCTGCAAATGTCAATTTTACGAGCGATTTGCATTCCATGGGGCAGTATATACAAGAGGGAGAGCGTAATTTGTTTGAAACAACCATCTCGGTACAACAAACAGAGCGTAGTTTGCAGATTCCGTCCGACGAAGCTAATTTGGATAAACTAAACTATTTGGCTGGCAAACAAATGGATGAAGTAAATAAAATGGCAGAACTAGGGACTATTCTTGCGCACAACGATGGCAATGTGCCTAATATTAGGATAGAAATAGATAAAATCGATGCATTCTCGATTGGTGAATTGATTTATTTTTATGAAAAAGCATGTGGCATTAGCGGCTATTTGCTAGGAGTAAACCCTTTCGATCAGCCAGGTGTAGAGGCTTATAAGAAAAACATGTTTGCGTTATTGGGAAAAGCGGGCTTTGAAAAAGAAAGAGAAGCTTTGTTGAAGCGAATTTAAGGTCTTTTAAAGGTTCAACTACTAAATGCAACGTTTCAAACGGATAATTGAATGGACTTTATATTTTTCTTTTTTGATGTGGCTTACGCACTTGTGCACAAACTATTGTAGTAAATAAGGCGAAAGCAAAATTGTCAATTAAGTGAGCTACTCTTGTTTTAGTTGTTGTTGTTTTTGAAAATAAAAAGGCATATTTTAAATTCACATAAAATGAATAATCAAGAAATTAAACCATTATTGCAAAAAAATGAATGTAAAAATTGCCAAAATAGCTTTCATTGTTTATTTTGCAATAATTGAGAACAAAAAAATATTAATGAGAGATATACAGTAACGTATCTTGTGAGTTTTATGCTAGCGAGTTTTAACCTAGAGAAAGGATTATTTTATACCGCAAAACAGTTGTTTGTAAATCCAGGCAAATTAATTAACGAGTATTTGAATGGCAAAACAAAATATTATTACAATCCACTCAAATATTTGTTGATGGTTACGGGTATAAGTACACTTTTTTCTGTATGGACTGGTGTTTTTGACTTAAGTGTACACAATGCGAATGAATTAGCTGATTTTGATACCGAAGATGCTAAATTTCAGACAGAATATATGAGCTTTGTAAAAGAATACATTGGTTTCGTAACTTTGGCTACTTTACCGTTTTATAGTTATATTTCTAAATTAATTTTCAGAAAAAAGAAATAATTTTATGAAGAACTTCTGGTTATCAATAGCTATATTGTTGCACAATCTTCATTAATAAATATTGTGCTAATATTTATAGCTTTTCTAATACCTTCTTTCCTTAGCTTATTTTCTATTTTTGGAATTATTATCTCTCTTTCGTATTATGCATATATTCTGAAAAGTGTTTATGAAATTAATTTTCTAAATTCATTATTTAAGTCAGTAATTATTTTTGGTATGTTATTGCTTATGCTGTTTGTAATGATAATAGTAATAATTGCGTCTATTGTAAGCAGAATGTATCAGGAACTTTAATTCAAGATTCAGTAAGAAAATCTGAATGAGAAAACGATTCGAGGAACAACATGAATCCGATTTGAAACCAATTTTGGAAACTGAAATTTTATTATTGAATCATAATTCTGTAGATCTTTAAAATTCACTTTAAAAATCAAATTTAATTCATCATGCTATTTGTGTGTAGAGTTGGGCTTTGCAAAGACATTCGATCGTCCGCAGGACATCGAATCGTCAGGATTCGAGGCACAAAAAAAGCTCTGTTTTTAATGAAAAAACAGAGCTTTTATACGTATAATGAATGCTTAGGGATTATTCCGAAAGAACTTGACGTTTTCAACTTGTTAAAAAACAAAATAACTTCGTTTAAAACTGTCAATTTATTTTATCACAATGCTCTAATTTCCGACCTCCGAAATGAATTTGATTCGCATCAAACGAATATCTTCTTCCGTATATTCGTCCGTTCCAAGTTCTTCCAGCGCATCTTCTACCGATTCATTTTCTGCTTCGCTAAAGTATTCAAACACTTCGTCTTGGTGATCCTGATCGAGAACCTCGTTGATATAATAATCGATATTTAGCTTTGTTCCAGCATTAATGATTGCTTCTATTTCGGTTAGCAACTCGGGCATGCTTATTTTTTTTGCATCAGCGATGTCTTCGAGCGAAATTTTCCTGTCTGTTCCTTGTATGATGTACACTTTCATTCCCGATTTATTCACAATTGATTTTACAATCATGTCCTGTGGGCGTTCGATGTCATTATCTTCTACATATTTTTTTATTAATGCAAC
Source organism: Bacteroidales bacterium (assembly GCA_029942205.1). Lineage (GTDB taxonomy): Bacteria > Bacteroidota > Bacteroidia > Bacteroidales > JAOZTL01 > JAOZTL01. The sequence goes on from JAOZTL010000282.1 coordinate 4,059, forward strand.
AAAATCTTTACCGTATCGATTTGCTTTTCCTGCACCCACACCTACAATGTGCGTGAGATCCTCGTTGGTGATAGGGTAATTGGTGGCCATGTCTTCTAGCGATGGATCTTGAAACACCACAAACGGAGGCACGTTCTTGGCTTTCGATACTTTTTTGCGTAAATCTTTGAGCATTAAAAATAATTGATGATCGGCAACACTCGTGCTGCCTGCTTTTTGAGTGTCGGTATCGTATTCTATTTCATCGTAATCGTGATCCTTGGTTAGTATCATGGAGTACGGATTGTTCATAAAATCAACACCTTTGGGGTTCACCTTCAACAAACCATAATTCTCGATACCTTTGTCAAGCATGCGAGCGATAAGCATCTGACGAATAACGGCATTCCAGTATTTCATGTCCTGTTCTTTGCCCAAGCCAAACACTTCTATTTTGTCGTGTTCGTAGGTTTTGATAGATGAATTGCTTACGCCTGCCAAAATATTGGCAACATGCTCTCCTTTGAATTTTTCTTTTACGGCAAAAATTACTTTCAATACTTTTAAAATAGCTTCTTTGCCTTCAAATTTAGGCTTTGGATTCAAGCAATTATCACAATTATTACAAGGCTCGGTTAGTATTTCTCCAAAATAATTGAGTAGTAATTTTGGACGACAAACAGCTGATTCGGTATAAGCTACCGTTTCTAGAAGCAATTGCTTGCCTATTTCCTGCTCGGCAACGGGCTTACCTTGCATGAATTTTTCGAGTTTCTGAATATCCTTGTAGCTATAGAATGCAATACACTTTCCTTCGCCACCATCACGTCCTGCACGTCCTGTTTCTTGGTAGTAACCTTCAAGGCTTTTGGGTATGTCGTAATGAATC
>JAOZTL010000283.1 GCA_029942205.1 Bacteroidales bacterium
TATCGAAACTTTATTGACATTTTAGATTTATATTTTTTCTCCATTTTATTTGACAAAAGAAAAAAAAAGAGTTAAATTGAGCAAGTGCTAAAAATTTATTAATACATGAAATAGATCGAAGCTTTTAATTGGTCTAATTAAATTATAAAAGTTATGGCAAAAAAATTATATGCCCTTCTGGTTGGTATCAATGAATATAATAATCCAGGAGTAGTGAGCAATTTAAAAGGCTGTGTGAACGATGTTTTGTCGGTCGAAAAAAAATTGAAACAAGAATATGCAAGTTATGATTTGAATATCAAGAAACTGCTTAATTCAGAAGCGACGCATGCAGGTGTAATTGATGGTTTTCAGAATCATTTGGCGAATGCAGGCAAAGACGATGTGGTTTTTTTCCATTATAGTGGACATGGAGCACGACAGAAAGCAGCACCTGAATTTAGCAAGTTTTTTTCGGAAGATTATCAAGAAACTTTGGTGTGTTTTGATAGTAGAAGAGAAGGTGGCTATGATTTGGCAGACAAAGAGTTAGCAGCATTATTACATCAAGTAGCAGAAAATGATCCACACATTACGGTTGTGCTGGATTGTTGTCATTCGGGTTCGGGAACACGAAATGATAGTCCTGATTTCTTCATATTAGGAGCAAGCCGTCAGACAGAAAGCCGGCATGAAGAACGTTCGCTAGCAACTTATCTAAATGGTTATTATAGCAAGCAATTGGAGAATGGAGGAGAAATTAAAATCCCTAAAAGCAAACATATTCTGCTTAGTGCATGTGATCGTAGACAAGAAGCAAAAGAAACATTAGAGCATTCTGGTGTTTTCACTACGGCATTGTTAACGAAATTTAATAAAAACATAACTTATGCCGATTTATTTTTGGAAACACGCAAAGAAATTGTGAAAATGGCAATCGACCAAACGCCACAATTTGAACCGTATGAATATTTTGATGCGAAATCAAAATTTTTGAACCCATACGATACCGAAAAATCTGCGGGAATGGGTGAAGTATACGAAGTATTCCATAAAGAAGGCTTGTGGCAAATTCCATTCGGTGCGATGGCTGGACTTTCGACTGCTCCCGAAAAATCGTACGATTTTGTTTTGTTTGATGCAAAGGAAACCTACTTGTCTGATGAAAAAAAAATAGGAAATGCTACAACTACTTTGGTACGAGCAGAATATAGCGATTTGGATTTAAAAGAATTAGCGACAACCACCGACAAGGTGTATCAAGCAAAGTTAATCAGCTTACCGCCAGCGCAGTTGTTGGTGTGTGTAGAAGCAAGCGATGATGATTTTAAGAAACTTCAAGCACAGAAGCCTCCTTATTTGTTTGTTGATTTTGTGCGTAATGTAAAAAAGACGCAGTATACACTTCAGATGACTGACGACCAAATTTTACTCGTTGAGAATGGCACAGAAAAACAGATTCAAGGATCGGAAGGAAATAACGAAAGCTCGTTGGAGTATATTTTTGAAGTTATAGATCAAATTGTAAACTGGGAGCGTCTTGTTGCTTTGGATAATGCGAGCACAAAAATCGATGATGATGCAGTAGAATTGAATTTGTACGAAAAAATAAATGGCGAAGAATTTTTGGTAGAAGCCAAAGAAGCCAAATTTTTGTTTGAAGGCAAAGATATTGAATTTGAATTTCGTGTGAAAAGTAAACTCAAACAGCGATTGTATTATGCATTACTTTATGCATCCGAAAGTTATGGAATTTATGAAGTATCAAAAGATATTTTAGAGCCTAGTGATCAGGAAGTAACAATAAATGCAGATGTTTTGTACTTAGAAGAAGGCGATGAAAAAGCGATGGATCGTTTTCAATTGATTGTGAGTACCGAAAATATTGATGCCTTTTTGATAACAAAAGATGATTTGGAATTTGGGAAAATTCAAAGTTTAAGAGGCGAAGCTCGTAGTGTTGGAAAATTTAGAAAGGCAGAAGCAAAAAAAATAACAAATGACTGGATTACACGACATCTTTTCTTAGAAACTGTTCGTCAAAATGAGGAAATATCCGAAAAAGATTTAAAAATTGGCGACTCCATAACGATTGAAAAACACGACGATTTTCGTGGACGAGTAAAAATGGGAACAATACAGGCTTCTCGTAGTATCAATGCTATGCAGGCAATTCCTGATATAGCTAAGCATTTGGACTGCGAGTTGATTAATTTCAATAAGACAGACTTATCTGAAAACGTGATGGAGATTTCGGGCATACAAAACGAGGACAAATTAGCTGAAAATCCATTAGAAATTCGGATGAATTTGGATTTGCAGGAAAACGAATATTTATTTCCATTGGCATTCGATGGCGAAGATTTTGTTCCTGTAGGAATGTGCGAAAATATGGAAAATGGTAATACCCAGTTGTTAATAGACAAATTACCTGAGACTCAAGCAGTAACTCGTTCGTTGGGAAAAACGATAAAACTCACATTCTTGAAGCTTATCGGAAAAAAAAGAGGCTTGCAAGAATTACGCTGGCTTGATTTGGAAAAAGAAAAACTGAGCCGCTTAACTACCGACTTGAAACAAAAAGTGAGTGAATCGAAAAAAGTAATGTTGCTCATTCATGGAGTTTTTGGCGATACCGACGAAATGAGTAAAGGCTTACGAAGTATGGCGAAAGAAAAAGGCTATTTGGTATTGACTTTTGATTATGAAAATCTGAATACTCCGCTGCAAGATACTGCTAAAAAATTATATAAAGAATTGATAGAGAATGGCTTCGATGAAAAAGATAATCGAGAGTTAGTTATTGTTGCACATTCGTTTGGAGGATTAATTGCTCGTTATTTAGTCGAAAAACTGAAAGGGAATAAATTTGTAGATCAGCTGATTTTACTTGGAGTACCAAACAACGGTTCTGTTTTTGATTCCATAATGGAGTATCGAGGCATTGCGACTACAATAATTACTGTATTAGTAGGTTTGCCAACTTTAATTGCAGCAGCTCCAGCAGTTATTTCGGCAGCAGGAGGCGTACTTTTAGGGCTTAATCAATCGAAAAAAATAAGCAAAACGATGGAACAAAGCACCGAAGACTCGGAGTTTATGAATGCACTAAATGCCAATGACGATCCCAAAATTCAGTATACGGTCATTAGTGGCGATCTGGATATTTTCTTGGCAAAAGAAGGCAATGAGCTAAAAAGCAGATTTGAAAAAATACAGAAAAAAGTAGGAAGCATGGTTTTTGGTGAAGAACCGAACGACATGCTTGTAGATTTGGGAAGTATGAAAAAACTGAATATTTTGAAAAAAATTGCGCCTATTTTTGAAACCGTAGCAGCACATCATTTAAACTATTTTGATAATAAAGATTCCTTAGAAGTCATTAGTAAGCACTTATAAATTAATTATGTATTTATAGATTACACAAGTAGTACGAAGTACTTAAAATAAAAAAAGTTCGGTTTTATCCAAACTTTTTTCATACAAACAAAAAAATTAATCTAAAATTTAATTATTTCACTAATAACTTTCTTAAAAAAAGAATCCGGCACCCCTGCCGGATTCATCCCCATACAAACAAAAATTAACCTAAAATTTAACTATTTTACTAACGTAAATTTCTATAATTAATCATTTACTTAGCTATACGCAAGTTTATTAAAAAAGTTTCAATAAAAAAATATTTTTTATCTTTTTTTTTATAAGTAGCTGATTATTAAAAGAAAAAAACACAAAATTATTTTATTTTTTCTTCTTTTATGACATTTGCTCGATAGTTTTTATGAATAAAGAACTCATAAAAAGTTTGATAATGGTAACTTTTTACTTCATAAAGTAAATTTGTTCTTAAAATAATCTTCATTTCATCAAACTTGAGCCAAAAAGTTAATTGTTCTTGTTGCTCCATGTCGTTATCCGAAAAGTGTCGAATAGGGGCAAGGGCTTCTATTTCGGAGTATAATAATTCATTATTTTCATTAAAATATTGTTTTTCCTTGATTAAGTATGATTGTATTTCTTCAGAATTATAGCAAATTATAGCTTCATTTTCATATTCATCGATAAATGTTATTCTTTTTTGACCAAAAATAACGAGTGCTTTTTCAATACTAATTGCTGTGCCTATACGAAATAAACTATCTGCTTGATAGGCTTTTATATTTGATTTTTTGATAGCTTTCATTATTAAATCGGCTAAATTGTTGAAGCGATTTGTTTCATACAGAGGCAAGCCTAGGTTGAAATTTTTGACATCGTTAATGTTTATTTTTGAGTATACTATTTTTGAATAAAATGATTCTTTTTTATCGAATTTGGGTTTTTCTGGAATAACTATTTTTGTGGAATAGTTTGATTTTACAGGATTGTCATTGCTATCTATTTCAGCATACATTTCTGCTAATTTGAAAGCCGCTTCTGGATAAACAGGGAAAATTTGATACGCCACAGTATCTTGCATTAATTTAACTAAATAATCTGTAGTATCAACTGGATAATTTTTAATTTTCCCCTTATAATTACGATTTGTAAAAAATGAATCATAACTTTGATAAATTAAATTTTTTTGGTCAAAAATATAATTATCTGCTAATATTTTTTGGATTTCGGGATAACTTATAAATGCAATTCTTTTGTATTTCATGTTTTCATGATCAATATCATCTTCTCGGTAATATGTCCTTATTGGAATAAAACCAGCAATTCGTATTTGAATAATTTCGCCTTTTTTATTATAAAAAACAATCTCTTTTATCAAATATTCTGTTATTTCATCTTCTTGTATTTGTCTTAAAATGATGTGTTCTTCCAATTCACCAGTTTCAATATCTTCAATGAAAATTGGTATGTCGTTAGCTCCCATTTGCTCTTTTAGTTCCTCAAAAGTAAGTATTTGATTTTCATCATTTGGTGAATAGGCATTAATTTCATT
>JAOZTL010000284.1 GCA_029942205.1 Bacteroidales bacterium
TAGGCTTTTTATGCAAAAAGAACGTTTTAAGGAAGCTCGAAAATTACAGCGAAAACAAAATAAACTAGAGATGCAATACACCATGCATACTTGGCTGCAAAATGATAGTTTGCAAGCAGAACTTCGGCTACGTGTAGTGAATCCGCTACATGTAGGAGTTTTACTTAGCGGCAAATTGCAAACAAAAAATACCGAATTGGCAGCATTCACTACCAATAAGAATGGCTTTGCTAGGCTTCGATTTTCGGTAGATCCAGAAATGAATTATTTTATTGATCTCACGAATCATAAAGGAAAAAAAGAGCGAACAAAGTTACAAATAGCTTCAATGTCGGATTTTGTTACTACCGTTTCGCAAGACCAAAACAGTTTTCTGATACAAACTCTTACGCACAAAAAAAAATCAAATGATCCGCTAACTCAATCGTTGTGGCTGATTGCTCACCTTAATGGACAAATTTATTATTTCAAAAAAAATGAATTAACAAATCAAAAGGCTAGTTGGCAGATAAATAAAGACAGTTTGCCGTTGGGCTTGATACAGTTTTCGATATTTGATGGACATGCAAAATTGCAAAACGAGTATACCGCATACCATTCGTATTCTACTGAAAATTTGTTACGTCTATCGACCGATAAAAAAAACTATGGTACAAATGAGGAAGTAACGCTTCGTATGGAAAGCAATGTGGCTTTTTATCCCCAAAATAATGTTAGCATATCCGTTGTTCCCGATAGTGTTTGGCAAAGCGGGCAGGAGTTTAATATGCCGAATTATTTTGATCTGCAAGCTAACTCTGCCGTAGCCATGCAGCCCCAATTATTATCGCCAAGTTATATCTCAAATGTACTGGCTACAAGCACTCGTGCAAAATTTCAATGGAAAGATTTAGAGGTCGATAGTTTGTTTATTCCTAAATATAAACATGAGAAAAAGATAGAAATACGTGGATTTGTTACGCATGAGCTAATAAAATTACCCGCTAAAAACATCAATGTTTCCTTAACTATTCTAAATTCATACAATGATGTTTTTCATGCAAAAACAGATTACAAAGGAAGGTATGCTTTCGTAGGGCTGGATTATACCGATACTGTCGAAGTATTGCTCGAAGCACGCAAGCCAAACAATGGAAAAGGCTTAATTATAAATCTGGATAAAACAGCATTATTTCCTGTTCACTTTCAAGTGATTACTCCCGAAAATATCGATTATTGGACAACTCGTTACAAATATTTACCTGTAAAATATCGCCCATTAGATATTAATGCAGACGGTCGGAATCGCTTGCATCAATCAGCAGATCAAGTCATTTACTTGGACGAAGACAAGTACTACAATAATTTGTTTGATGTATTAAAAGGACGTGTACCAGGCTTGACAACTGTAGGCGATAATGTGCGGATGCGTGGGCAGCGGAGTTTACTTGGAGGTAGCACCCCACTTTACTTGGTTAATGGTTCTCCCGTAGATGTAAGTACGGTAGGTTCGATGGATCCCAATACTGTCGAAAAAATAGAAATACTGAAAAGTGCAGGAAATACAACAATGTATGGGCTACGAGGTTCTAATGGCGTGATTGCAATATACACAAAACGAGGTAAATTCATGAAAAGAGGAGAATTTTCATTCAAAGCAATTGCATATAATTCAAAAAATAAATTTAAGCCAATTGTTCAAAAACATGCAAGTCTATTTTGGCATCCATCTGTACATCTTAATTCGGAAGGAAATGCTGCGGTGCAATTCAAAACTTCGAGCATAAAAGGCAAGTACATTATTGTTGTACAAGGAATTGTGAGAAAACAAAAATATGCTTATGCTTCATCTTCCTTTGAAGTAAAATAAAGGTCTTCTCCTATTTAATATTGCTCACGCAATTATGTAAATTACGACAATTTAGTAAGATGTCGAATTACAAGATTTTGATTAATTTTATTTAACTATTTATAAAAAAAAGTATAATATGAAATATAAATTATTCATAAAAGCGTTTATTTTACTGCTTATTTTTTCTGTAAATTCTCATGCACAAAATCATGAAGAACGTTATCAACAGATAGATATTCAGCATTATACATTTTCTATATCGCTACAAAATAAAAATGATATAATTGAAGCAAAAGCCAATATTCGTATCTTTTTCAGAAAAGCAAGCAGCCAACTGGCACTTGATTTGGATGATAAAAACATGAAAGTAACCAAAGTAACCAATGCTGATGGAGATATAAATTACAAACAAAAAGACGGAAAACTCTATTTATATTTTCAAACGGTAGAAGTGAAAAGTACGCACGAATATCAAATTCATTATTCTGGAATTCCAGCAGATGGATTGATTATATCAAAAAATAAATTTGGCAATCGAACTTTTTTTGGAGATAATTGGCCTAATCGAGCGCATTATTGGTTACCAACCGTGGATCATCCATCAGACAAAGCTACATTTGAATTTAAAATAAGTGCGCCATCTGCCTATCAGGTGATTTCTAATGGACGATTAATCGAACAAACAAACATGGAAAATAACCGTATTTTCTGGCATTGGAAAACCGATATTTCGTTGTCTACCAAGCTAATGGTTATCGGAGTCGCACCTTTTGCTGTGCAATACGCTCATTTGTGGCAAGGCATACCAATTTCGTCGTGGGTGTATCCGCAAAACAAAGAAATAGGCTTTGTTGATTATGACGAGGCTATTGCTCCTTTAGAATTTTATTCCAAGAATATTGCTCCATATCCTTATTGCAAGCTAGCAAACGTGCAATCCAAAACACGCTATGGAGGCATGGAAAATGCTAGTGCTATTTTTTATTCGGAAAGAACCGTGAATGGAAAACAACAACAGCAACGCTTGTTTGCACACGAAATAGCACACCAATGGTTTGGTAATTCGGTATCGGAAGCCAATTGGCATCATATTTGGCTCAGCGAAGGTTTTGCGACTTATTTGACCGATTTATTTATGGGACATGCGCATGGCGAAAAACTTTTCAGGCAACGTCTCAAAGACGAACGTGCGACTGTTTTGCGTTATGCCACCAGAGCACAGAAGCCCATTGTAGACACAAGCGTGAGCGATTACAACGATTTGCTAAATCCAAATTCGTATCAAAAAGGAGCTTGGGTATTGCACATGTTACGCTATCAAGTAGGCGATGAACAATTTTGGAAAATAATACGTACATTCTACGATCGTTACAAATTTGGAAATGCTGTAAGTTCTGATTTTCAGGAAATTGTAGAGGAAATAAGCCAGCAAGATTGGTCTGTATTTTTTAAACAATGGCTTTATGGAATAGAACATCCAAAGCTAACTCATCAATTATCTCAAGTTAAAACTGGCTATACGCTTACGATTCAGCAAACACAAAAAGAAACAATCTTTCAGTTTCCTTTAGAAATAAAAATTAATTACAGCAATAAAACGTATGACATAAAAAAAATAAAAATAACAGATAAAACAAAAAAAATAAAAATTAATACGACTAAAAAAATAATAAGCATCGAACTGGATCCAAATATTAACTTGTTGTATGAATAAGATTCAATCTATTTGTTGTGCGTAAACAACATCAAATAGCACTTAGGAACGCAAATTAAATAACATATAACAATTATACTCGTTCTTATGTCCTTTAACTTCCTTAAAAAAATCCTTTAATAGCGGTGCTATTGGCAGATTTTTTAAGTCGTTAAAGAACAAAGCAAATTCGCCTAATATTATAGCTTATTTAATTTATGTCCCTTAATGCTTAAAATCACCAAAAAAAATGTATTTAATTTTGTAAATGTATTAAAAAACAGATAAATTTGTATTTTATTTTTTTTAGTTTTGAATGAAAATAAAATCTTTTTTTTATAAGAGAATATAAGAAAATATGCTCTTTCAAGTTTTTAATGCTATTTTTGTTTTTTTTAATAAAGAATCGAATATAAAAAAGCTATTCATATTATTTAGATAGCCTCTTTGTTAATATTTGATACTAAAAAAAAAAATATAGCGTTTTATGATAAAATAGCTTAAATAGATGTGAAAAAATAGTATTAACCAAGTAAAATAAGATTAAACTTATGAAAAAATTATTAGTCCTAATATTAAGTTTGTTTCTTTTTAGTTTAGCTTATAGTCAAAGTCCTGAAATGATTACCGTAGAAGGTGGATCTTTTATTATGGGAAATAATTATTCGGATAAACCAGAAGAAAGACCAGAACATGAAGTCAGCTTAAAGAGCTTTCAAATAGCTGCTCATGAAATTACATTTACACAGTATGATGCTTTTTGTGAAGCAACAGGAAAAGAAAAATCAGCTGATGGTGGTTTTGGAAGAGACGAACGTCCTGCAATGAATGTTAGTTGGGAAGAAGCAACGATGTATTGCAACTGGATGAGTAAAAATGAGAAACTAGAAGCTTGTTACACTATACTTAGAGACAGTATGGGGCGTAATACAATTACATGCAATTTTGAAGCAAACGGATATCGTTTACCAACCGAGGCAGAATGGGAATTTGCAGCCAAAGGAGGCACAAAATCTAAGTTTTTTGCATATAGTGGAGGAAGCGGTAGTACTCTGGATAATGTAGCGTGGTATCTTGGCAATTCTGGAGGCAAAACTCACGAAATAAAAACGAAAGAAGCGAATGAGTTAGGTATTTATGATATGACAGGAAATGTTCCCGAATGGTGTTGGGATCGCTTTGGCTCATCATACTACAAAGTTAGTACTAAAGAAAACCCAATAGGCCCAGAAAAAGGAAACGAGCGAGTGTATCGTGGTGGTCGCTGGAAAGACAATAAAGACTTCTTGATATTGACTTTTAGACAAAAGCAAAGCCCTGTTCGTTCTGTATGGAATATCGGTTTTCGAGTTGCTCGTAACCAATAAGAACAACAT
>JAOZTL010000285.1 GCA_029942205.1 Bacteroidales bacterium
TATAAACTTTCTTATCTTTTCCTGCCAATAAAATTCGATATTTTTTGTTTCTATCATAATCAAATACCACCAACCCGTTGCTTGCTGGATTTTTTAATTTTATGGGATAATTTTCGACATAATTTCCCAAACGATCGACAAGAAACAAATAATTCTCGGAACTGAAAAGCATTTGAAGTTTTCCATTTTTATAAAAATCGACTTGATAAATTTCGCTTTTAATTTTTTCGGGCAATTGTTTTTTCCAATGCATTTCGCCATTCAAACCGATCAAATAAATTTTATTCGATTTGTCTTGTACAAAAATTTCTTGCTCTTTTGTCTGATGGTTCAACACAAATTTGGGTTTAGCCTGAATGGCAGCATCGAGTCCTATTTCCCAATTCGTGTTGCTTGTTTTTTCTTGTTTTTCGTCATAGCGCATGCTCAAATTTGTAAAAAACATGCCATTACTCGCACTCAATTGCATTGCTACGCCTTGTATTTTTTTAATTCGATCAAAATTATTAAACAATGGATCATTCAAATAATCGTGGTACATACTTTCGGATAAAACCGATTTATTATAGAATAAAATACTTGATTTTGAGGACAATGAGTTTGAAAACTGTCGATAATCGATATTATTTGCTAGTGTTTTTTTATGTTCATAAGCATTAATAAAACTGACTAAATTTTCATTATTTTGTCCAAATATCAAATAATTATCGACTAAACAAAAATACGAAACTTTCAAAGCAGGCAATAATCCTTGAAAAAGATTTTTCATCCACAAATCGCTAGGCAAAGCATACAAAATGTATTTTGAGTCTTGATTTCCTTTGTGTACTTTCACAAAATCGGTCAATTCTTTTTTCTTAGAAAGGGCATAATCATTCACAATATTTTTCAATTTCTCTTCCGCATCATAACGATCTTTTACTTGTAATACGAAATATTCATTTTGTATGGTTTGCGAATGAGTCGGGTTTGTAGCTACGTATGCCAATTCATTTTTTGCAATAGATTTAATTAGCTCATCCACAGCAATATTCTCATTTTTATCGGGTTTCAGTGCTGTTAAATAAGCATTTAATCGTCCTTCTTCGTCTAAGATTTTTTTATAATTGCGATAAAATAACGAATAATCACTAAAACTATACAAATACAACAACGAACTGGAAGCAGGAATTACTTCTGTAATCTCGATAGACACCGCATCTTGTTGTTTGAAAAGATTGAGAAAACGATGCAACGAATCATTCGCCAACGTGAATCCACTAAGTAAAATAGCGTCTGTTCGCAGATTCAAATCCATTTCAGACCAATCGGCAAATTCATCAATTACCGCCAATTTTTCGTGTTTATCATTTTGTATAAACCGTTGCAAAAGAGGTGTGAAATTCTTATAATTAATATACACATTGGCTTGGACATTTTTACCAGCAGTAGCAGCTATTTTCTTAAAACTATGCGATTGACTCAACGAATAATCCGAGTTTAATTGACGAATAGCATTTTCGACAAGAATTGATGACACACTAAGCAATAAAAAGCCTTTCGAGAAACTGTAAGAAAATAAATGTTTGGGGAGTTCATCGTCTTTTTTCAATTTTTTTTTCACATCAAAAAGTTCACTTTTATCATACGTTCGCTTACTTATTGTTGCATTTTTTTTAGTTTGTTCCATCATAAACTCTTCTATCGAAGCTTGATCTGATTTTCCATCTAAAGGGATAATGTAGAGTAATTCAAAATCATTTTTTCCCGAAAAATGTACAGAAATAGCAATTTCTCCGTCCAATAAGTTTTCCACTTCCGAATGTTTATCCATCATTTCGTACACATATTCGAGTCGCTTCACCGATGAACTAAAATTATCGATTTGTGCCAATTCTTTCCACATCAAATTATCATCGTGCAAATGCTCGATAATCCAGTCTAAACGGTCGGTTTTGATAAATAAACTAGCATTTTGAGGTACAGCATTCACGATAGGCGATACTGTTTGTTTTTCTTTATTTAAAACATAATAGCCAATAAAAGAAAGAATAATAAGAATAGCGATTGCTAATAAAAAAAACTTATTTTTAAACATAATTAATCTAATTTTTTGCAAAGTTAATGAATGTTGCTCAAAATAGAAGCACTTTTGCTATTTATTTCGATAAATAAACAAACTACTATCACCATAACTTTCTTTGTTTATCAGGTGTTTACGAATACGTGGTGCAGCAATTCCGTTTCCAAAAAACGATTCGCCAACAAAAATGCGAGCTTCATCCCAAATGTTTTGCAGCAAAAAGCTATTGAGCAATTCCGAGCCACCTTCGATAATGACCGATAAAATATCCCGCCGATACAATTCATCGAGAACTTGTGTCAATACATTTTGTTCAAAATCAATATTCACGTATTCTAGCAAACCATCCTTTTTGTTTTCGGATGCAGTAAAAACCAGTGTAGGCACTGATTTGTCCAAAATACCCGCCGTACTTTGAATACGCAGCAAACGATCGAGGACAATCCGTAAAGGGTGTTTGCCCGACCAATCACGCAAAGTAAGCTTCGGATTGTCTTTAATAGCAGTGTTTGTACCAATCATAATGGCGGGCTCTTCGGCACGCATTTTATGCACCGCTACACGTGCATGCTCGTTGGTAATCCAAATTGGCTCAATCGGCATGTCTGGTGTTCGCATTTTATCAATCAAACCATCCATTGTTTGTGCCCATTTCAGGATCACGTAAGGGCGTTTTTTCTCGTGAAATGTAAAAAATCGACGATTCAGCTCTCGGCTTTCCTTTTCCAAAACGCCCACTTGTACATCGCAGCCGTAACTACGAAGAATTTCGATGCCTTTTCCTGCCACTTTCGCAAACGAATCGACACAGCCAATCACGACTCGCTTGATGCGTTTCTGTTTGATTAATAAAGAACAAGCAGGCGTTCGTCCTTGATGAGCACAGGGTTCTAAATTGACATAAAGCGTGGATTCTTGCAATAATTCGGGATTACGCACCGCTGCAATCGCATTCACCTCCGCATGAGCCTCTCCGCATTTCCGATGATAACCTTCGCCAATAATACTCCCGTGGTGCACGATTACTGAACCAACCATTGGATTTGGTGCAGCATGTTCTTGTCCCATTTGCGCCAATTCAAGACAACGTTGCATGTATTTTTCATCTTCATTCATCATTATTTATTTTAAGTCTTCATACTTTTTAATACTACTTTCGGACTCATGCAAAACCATTATAATCAATAACTTAGACCTATTAAACATCAAAATATCCAATAAGTTCTTTACCTTTCGGAATTTCCAGAATTACATAAGCAATATTAAATAGTTTAAAAAATCTCATTATCAATTAATTACACAATAATTATCATTTTTTTCATTCGATTATTTATCCTTAAAACAAAACCTCCATAGTAAAAAATCAATCACTTATTCGTACTTTTGTATGAAAAAAACAGCATGTCTACTCCATTATCTTCCAATCAAAGCTTACAACAAGCAATATTCCTATTACGCAATGAGTTATCGACTTTATATCCAGCCGAAGAAATTCACTCATTTACACGGCTTATTTTCGAGCAGCTTCTCGCCTACTCGCCTACGGATATTTTGCTCAATCAAGACACAAAATTAACTAATTCTAGCTTAATTAGCCTAAAAAAGGTAATTGATCGGCTAAAAAAATACGAGCCTCTTCAATATATTTTAGGCGAAACAGAATTTTATGGTATCAAACTAGAACTTTCGCCAGCAGTATTGATTCCACGCCCTGAAACCGAAGAGCTAGTCGATTGGATGTTAAAAAAAAACTTACAAAAAGCACGTATTCTTGATATTGGAACAGGCAGTGGGAGCATCGCCATCAGCTTAGCCAAAAACCTGCCTGATGCCGAGCTTTGGGCGATGGACGTGTCGGAGCAGGCGCTTGCTGTAGCCAAACGGAATGCGACAAAAAATAATTGTGAAATTTCGTGGCGACACGATTCTATTCTGCATCCAACGCTAAATTATCCAATTTTCGATTGGATCGTGAGCAATCCGCCTTACGTGTGCGAAAGTGAAAAGAAATTGATGCAAAATAACGTATTATTGTACGAACCTTCTTTGGCATTATTTGTAAAAGATCAAGAATCGTTATTATTTTACAAGCAAATAGCACTATTTGCAAACAAACATCTAAAAGATGGAGGAAAATTATTTTTAGAAATCAATGAACAATTTGGAGTAGAAACTTCCCAAATGCTAGAATCGTATGGTTTTGAAGACATTCAATTACGAAAAGATATAAATGAAAAAGACCGAATGCTATGCGCCACAAAAAAAATAAATTAATGGAATTCAAACAAGCATTAAGGAAGGTGCAAAATACATGCAGTAAGCAAGAAAAAGCAATTTTTGATATTCGTAAAAAGCTCTATGAATGGAATTTAGAGTCAGATGGCGTAGAAGAAATAATTTCGATACTTATCGAACAAAATTTTTTAGATGATGCTCGATTTTCTGAATTTTATGTCAGAGACAAATTCAGATTCAATAAATGGGGACGAATAAAATTAGGCTACATGCTACGGGCCAAGAATATAGACGAAACCTACGTATCAAAAGCATTATCACAAATCGATAAATCTGAATATCAAAAACTACTGGATCAAGAATTGCTCAAAAAATACAATACAATTGCAGATAAAGATACTTTTCAAGTAAAAACAAAATTATTACGTTTTGCACAAAGCAAAGGATTTGAATCAGAATTATGTTTGGCTAGAATTGAAAATTTACTTCAAAAGAAAATATAGAGTCAAACATTTCATTATACTAAAAATAGAATAGAGCATGCAATTAAAAAAGAACTCAAAGCTTATCCTCTATTTTTAGAAGTTTTTTTTTAGAAAATA
>JAOZTL010000286.1 GCA_029942205.1 Bacteroidales bacterium
GGCGTGGAATGTGAGCCGTACTTAACGTCGGATCATCGTCTAATGCTCGAGAAATCGGAAGAATTACTTGTAGGGATACAGATTTTGATGAAAGCTCTCCAAGTAGATAAAGCCGTCATTGGGATTGAAAACAACAAAACGGATGCCATCGAAAAGCTAGATTCTCTTAGTGAAAACTACGAAGGAATTAGCGTACAGGCACTCCATGTGAAATATCCACAAGGAGGCGAAAAACAATTAATCAAAGCGATTATTGGACGAGAAGTACCTTCGGGAGCACTGCCAATAGCTGTGGGAGCTGTTGTTCATAATGTAGGAACAGCAGTGGCTGTATATGATGCTGTACAAAAAAATAAGCCTCTTATCGAACGAGTAGTAACAATTACTGGAAAATCGGTAAGCAATCCATCTAATTTCTTAGCAAGAATAGGCATTCCCGTATCGCAAATGATAGAAAAAGCTGGAGGTTTACCTGACGATACAGGAAAAATAATTAGTGGTGGTCCGATGATGGGAAAAGCACTAAATACAATGGAAGTACCAATGACTAAAGGGACTTCAGGTATACTCATTATTCCCGATACCGAATCCAAACGGCGTGAAATGCGTGATTGTATTCGTTGTGCCAAATGCGTTTCGGTATGTCCAATGGGACTTGAGCCTTTCTTGCTTATGATTACTGCCGAAAAAGAAATGCACGAACGTTCTGAAAAAGAAAAAGTAATGGATTGTATCGAATGTGGTTCGTGCAGCTATACTTGTCCTTCAGACAGACCTTTGCTAGATTACATCCGATTAGGGAAAGCAACGGTAGGAAAAATAATGAGAGAACGAAAAGCTTAAATTTATTTTAAGTTCAAATTAATTAAGGTGAAAAAATCACCCTTTAAACTTTAAATTTTTTATTATTAACTAATAATTGTTTATTACTTATGAGTAAGTTAATAACAGTATCGCCCTCCCCTCACAATTATGGGAAGGACACCGTAGAACGGCTCATGTATGGAGTACTGATAGCACTCCTCCCGACATTGGCTGCATCTATTTATTTTTATGGAATCGGAGCAATTGTTGTTACCTTAACAGCCATCGTTTCGTCTTTAATGTTCGAGTTTTTGATTACCAAATACATGCTCAAACGCAAACCATCACTTTTTGATGGATCGGCTTTAATTACAGGGCTTTTGCTAGCATTCAATGTTCCGAGTAATCTTCCTATTTGGATTATTATTATCGGATCATTAGTGGCTATCGGAGTTGGAAAAATGTCTTTTGGTGGACTAGGAAACAACCCTTTCAATCCTGCATTAGTAGGACGTGTTTTTCTGCTGATTTCGTTTCCAGTACAAATGACTAGCTGGCCAACACCAATCGTATCTCGAATGGCTTACACCGATGCAGATACTGGTGCAACGCCACTAGCAATCGTATCAGAAAAAATCGGAAACGGAGAGAAATTTTCGGAAATAGACATCCCTTCTTACTCGCAAATGTTTTTGGGAAATATGGGCGGATCACTAGGCGAAGTTGCTGCCGTAGCATTATTACTTGGATTGGCTTATTTATTAATCAAAAAAATAATTACTTGGCATATTCCTGTTTCTATTCTCGGATCGGTTACGATTCTGACAGGAATCATGTGGCTAATCAATCCAAACGAGTATGCAGATCCTGTTTTTCATATTCTGACAGGAGGAATGCTTTTGGGAGCAATATTTATGGCTACCGATTATGTTACGTCGCCGATGAGCAAAAAAGGAATGCTCATTTTTGGTACGATGATAGGAATACTAACTGTCGTGATTCGTGTGTTTGGCGCATATCCTGAAGGAATGTCCTTTGCAATTCTGATCATGAATGCTTTTGTTCCATTAATTAATATGTATGTTAAACCTAAACGTTTTGGGGAGGTCGTGAAAAATGGCAAGTAAAACAGAATCAACTTTTTTAAATATGGTATTAGCCCTGTTCTTAGTGGCACTAGTTGCCTCTGCAACACTTGGCTATGTATACGAATTGACCAAAGAGCCGATTGCTAAAGCAAAGCTTGAGAAAAAAATGTCGGCGATAAAAAAGGTCGTTCCTGCGTTCGACAATATTCCGAGCGAAAAATCTCAAATGTATTTATTAGCTTCCGAAGGAAATGGAGACAGCCTAGAATGCTATCCTGCCAGAATGGGTGATAAACTTGTAGGTACTGCAATAAAAACATACAGTGATTTAGGCTTTACCAAACGAATTTATATCATGGTCGGCTTTTTACCTAACGGTATTATCCAGAATATTTCGGTATTAGAACACGCTGAAACTCCTGGACTTGGAGACAAAATGGAGAAAAAGAAATCACCTTGGAGTGAGCGATTTAATGGGAAAAATCCAGCTAATTATAAACTAAAAGTAACCAAAGACCAAGGTGATGTTGAAGCAATTACTGCTGCAACCATCAGTTCCAGAGCATATACGGATGCAGTAGATAGAGCCTATAAAGCATACATGAAAAGCGGAACTAAGAAATAAGTCTTCGATCAATGTTGCTTATGTTTTTATAAGAATAATTATATACTTATTTTTTAATAAGTCATTAATTGTAATCATTTTACACAAATGTGTAAGCGACATTAAATAGTACGAAGTACTTATAAATAATTAATTGAACAAAAGAAAAATACTTTTGTCATAGTACAATAATTACGAAGTAGCTTCGTGAAATTTGCACAAAGCTTCTTAAATTAAATAGCACAAAGTGCTTAAAAACGTACAACAATGAGCAAACTAAATATTTTTACCAAAGGCTTTTTTAGCGAAAATGCCGTTTTTGTCCTACTGCTAGGATTATGTCCAACTTTAGGAGTTACCACTTCTGCCGTTAATGGATTAGGAATGGGCTTAGCTACAACATTTGTTCTCGTTATGTCTAATATTGTAGTAGCATTGATAAAAAACCTAATACCTGACAAAGTTCGTATTCCTGTATTTATTGTCGTAATCGCATCTTTTGTTACCATCGTAGAGCTAACGATGCAAGCCTTTTTGCCCGACTTATTTGATGCTTTAGGCTTATTTATTCCATTAATAGTGGTAAACTGCCTGATACTAGGAAGAGCAGAAGCTTTTGCATCTAAAAATAACATTCTCGATTCTATCTTAGATGGATTAGGAATGGGATTTGGCTTTGCAATGGCATTAGGAATCCTTGGTGCTGTAAGAGAACTTCTTGGCGGATTAGCAGTATTTGGATACAAATTGGCTGATGCTGACGGAATGCTTGTCTTCGTATTAGCTCCTGGAGCATTTTTGGCTCTCGGATACTTAATTGCGATCATGAATAAAATGAATAAAAAAACAACATAAGTAATTAATTTCATACTTTGTTTGTTTACTAAATACATAGACAAAATTAAGTTGATAATTATTTCTTAAATTATTTGATTAAGAAAGAATTTTCACTCGTGCGTGAGCAACATAAAAAGGTCGAAGACCTTATTAATTAAGCATTTCATTAACTTGGCTTAATCAAAAAAATCTTATTAAAAATTCAAATTATGAGTTATTTTTTAATTGTAATATCCGCAATATTTGTAAACAATATTGTTTTAGCGAAATTCCTTGGAGTATGCCCATTCATGGGTGTTTCGACCAAAGTAGAAACGTCTATCGGTATGACGGGTGCAGTTATGTTCGTGATGGTGATAGCCACAATGGTTACTTACTTATTACAACGATACGTGCTGATGCCACTTGGAATCGAATTTATGCAAACCATTACGTTCATTCTAGTAATCGCTTCGTTAGTACAAATGGTCGAAATTGTACTTAAAAAAGTAAGCCCCTCACTTTATCAAGCTCTAGGTATATTTTTACCATTAATCACAACAAACTGTGCTGTTCTTGGTGTCGCAATTATTGCTGCAGGAAACGCAGAATTTGACTTGATGAAAAGTGTTGTTTTTGCTATTGCTAATGCATTCGGTTTTGGTTTAGCTCTCATCACTTTTGCAGGGCTTCGTGAACACATGGAATTAGTCAATGTCCCTAAAGGAATGAAAGGTGTACCTATCGCATTCGTTATGGCTGGTTTATTGGCTCTTGCATTCATGGGATTTGCAGGAATCGCTTAGGAACGCAAATTAAATAACATATAACAGTTATACTCGTTCTTATGTCCTTTATCCTTAAAAAAAATCTTTAATAGCGATGCTATTGGCAGATTTTTAAAGTCGCTAAAGAACAAAGTAAATTCGCCTAACTATTATAGCTTATTTAATTTATATTCCTTAAATTTCAGACTTCGCCTTTTTTGTTATATAAAAAAACAAACGAAGTCTGAATTTATATCTAAAAAGACTTTTATATAATATTTTTCAATGTTATATCTACACGCTTGGAACTTTGATTAGGATAAAAAATCCTAATTAAAGAGGTCTTCAGATCTTTTTTATTCTACTTATGCATTCTCATAAAAATCTCATTATGAGCATTTTATCAACAGCTAATTGTTATTAATTTTGTCTACTGACTTACTAAATCGTCGGAATTTACAGAATTACATAAGCAACATTAAATAGACCGAAAACCTTAAATCAAAACGAATGAAAGTATACGGAATAAGTGGTATTGGTGCAGATGGTCGAATGTTTCGATACTTAAAACTAAACGATGAATTTATTCCTTTAAATTGGATTGCGCCTCAAGCAAACGAATCTATCGAAGCATACGCATTACGCTTTTCAGCTCAGATAAACAACAAATCCGATTTTGCCATAATAGGCTTAAGTTTTGGAGGATTAATGGCTGTCGAAATCAATAAACTTCTCCACCCAAAGTTAACTATACTTATCTCGTCGGTCGAAACAAAACAAGAATTACGCATGCTATACAGATTGGTGGGAAAACT
>JAOZTL010000287.1:0-4105 GCA_029942205.1 Bacteroidales bacterium
TCGTGAGGGATTAACATCATATCTACCTTCTCCGCTTTCTTTGTTTGATTTAATGATATAATCATCACCGATAATAGCAAGTAATCCTAAAATATATGAATGATAAACATATTCATGATCTTTTGCTGTATCATAATAACTGAATGTATCGCTGATTATTTGTTTAAAACCTTTTTCAAATTGTATGACTTTATTGTTAACCAAATTATCAGCCGTAATTTGAAGTAATGTTTTTCTTATTTTTACGTCAGTTTCAATCCATTCTATAATTGTGTCTTGAAAAATAGTCTTTATTTCATAATTTGGTATTGAAAGTATATATTTTTTTCTTGATCTTTGTTCTTTTGTTGTTAAATATCCACTATAAGTCAATAATGTCCATAAAACTTCTTTGGGTGTACTTAAATCTGCATACACAAAATTCTCTTCAATATCTTTTATTATTGGCTGATTACTAAGAAGTTTTAATATTTCTTGTCTTGTAATTTCGGCATTTTTCTTTTTTATCTCTTTTTTTATCAAGTCGTTGGAACTTGTGTTTGTCCAAAAAGTTTTGAAACCGTCTTGCGGCGCTGCTGCATAATTCAGAATTGACCAGGGATTATATATTGCATCGGTGTTTCCAAATTTATAGCCCTTGTACCATTTTTTTATTTCTTTGTAATCTGTTTTTACACTAAAATCGCTTAATATTTCTTTTACATCAGGCTCGGTAAAGCCAAATTTGTCCGAAAATTGATTATCTAAAATTGAATGAACGCTTAAATTATTCAATCCGCTAAATATGCTTTCTTTCGATACTTTTAATATTCCTGTTATTATTCCTTTGTATAGATTTGAATTATCTTTGAAAGCTCCACTTAATAAGTTTCGCATAAAAACGACCACCTCGGTATAAAATTTATCAAATCCCGCTTGAATTGGTGCATCGTATTCGTCAATTAAAATCACAACACTTTGTTTGTAGTAGCGTTTAAGATATTCGCTTAATTGTTTTAAACTACTTTGGTAATCAGTTTTAAGGGCATTTTTATTAAGATTTTTTTTAAATTCATTTTTCTCATCTTCATATAATGTGTCGCCCTCTATTAAATATCTATGCTCTCTATATACCTTTACAATTTCAGAAATGATGAGTTAATAACAATCTTCCCAGTTTTCTTCCTTGGCATCTTTAAATGTTAAATATATTACAGGATATTTACAGCAATACTGTTTAATGCTTTCATCTGTTTGCCAAATTTTTAATCTTTAAACAGTCGCTTATTATCAGGCTCGCTTATGTCAAAAAAATATTTTAACATCGATAAATTCAATGTTTTACCAAAACGACGTGGTCTTGGCAATAACAAAACAGCTTTTTGTGCTTTTAATACTTCTTTTATCAGTAAGGATTTGTCTACAAAATAGTTATTATTTTGTATTATATCTTTAATGTCCTAGGTTTAATTCTTTCATTCTATAAGGTCTTCTCCCTTTTTTATGTTGCTCACGCACGATTGAAAGTGCTTTCTTAATTAATGCAAAGTACAGTTTATTTTTTTATGTAGCCGTAAGTAAAACAAAATAAATAGTTCACATCAAACGCAATGTGTGTACCCTGCATAAGCAGCAACGCAACATCAAGAGCTCAAAAGACCTTATCCGCATTTTGAAGAGCCGCAACTCTGGCAAATCAAGCAACCCTCTTGATAGATCAAAGCTTCCGATCCGCAATTGGCACATTTTTGATTATTTTTTGCTTTCGTGCCGTTCGGAATGTATTTTTTTAATGCACGTTCCACGCCATTTCGCCAAGTATTAATTGTTGCATCGTCCAAATGTAAGGTCGAAATCAAATTTACAGCATGATTAATCGGCATTCCGTGGCGCAATACACCTGAAATTAACTTAGCATAATTCCAGTATTCTGGATTAAATTTATAGGATAATCCCTCTATCGTAATGTGGTATCCATGACGGTTTTCGTATTGAAAATCGTATCGGCTTACTCCATCTTCGTCTCTATTTTTAATAATCAAGCCTTTAGTTACCGATTTTGGAATAGGTAATACTTCTTCGTCCGACAAACCTGTGAATATTTCATAAGGTTTTCCGTCCAATAATCCAACAAAAGCCACCCATTTGTCTTTATTGTTTTGAAAACGTACAATGTCAGTCTGTAAGGCTTTTGGGCGTTTTGGCGAATGATGCTCTTGAATAAATTCCGTTTCTTTTTTCTTTTCAGTAGAAATAAGCACACCGTCTCTCGACCCATCTCGGTACACAGTAACGCCTTTGCAGCCATTTCGCCATGCTTCTACGTACAATTCGCCCACGAGCTCTTGTTTTGCGTCATTTGGTAAATTAATGGTAACGCTTATCGAATGGTCTACCCACTTTTGTATCGCTCCTTGCATTCTTACTTTAGCCAACCAATCTACATCGTTGGACGTGGCTTTGTAATAAGGCGATTTTTCAACAATAGACTGAATTTTCTTGCTATCATACGTTTTTACTTGTTCGGCATTGTAGCCATTTTTTGTCATCCATGTCAAGAAATGATGATGAAATACATTATATTCTTCCCAAGCATCACCAGTTTCGTCCACAAATGCAATATTTACATCTGGATCGTTCGGATTCACCTTTCTGCGACGTTTGTAAACAGGCATAAACACGGGCTCTATTCCCGAAGTAGTTTGTGTCATCAAGCTAGTCGTGCCAGTAGGCGCAATGGTCAGGAGTGCGATATTCCGCCGACCGTATTTTTTCATTTCAGCATACAAGTCGGGGTCTGCCTGCTGAATACGTTGAATGTATGGATTATTTTTTTCACGTTCGCTGTCATAAATTTTAAAAGCACCCCGCTCTTTTGCCATTTCTACCGACGATCGATACGCTTCTATAGCAAGTGTTTTGTGGACTTCTACCGAAAAATCGATGGAATTTTCGCTTCCATATCGCAAACCAAGAGCTGCGTGCATATCGCCTTCTGCGGTGATTCCCACGCCTGTACGACGACCTTCTTTTGCTTTTATCTGAATATTTTCCCACAATCGACGTTCTACACGTTTGACTTCTTCCGATTCAGGATCGTTATCTATCTTATTTAATATAGCTTCTATTTTTTCTAATTCAAGATCAATAATATCATCCATGAAGCGTTGTGCAATTCTGACGTGCTTTTTGAATTTATCAAAATTAAAGCTTGCTTTTTCAGTAAATGGATTTTCTACATATCCATACAAATTAATAGCCAACAATCGGCAGCTATCATACGGACAGAGAGGGATTTCGCCACACGGATTGGTAGAAACCGTTTGGTAGCCCAAATCGGCATAACAATCAGGAACAGACTCGTTAATAACCGTATCCCAGAATAAAATGCCTGGTTCTGCCGATTTCCATGCATTATGGATAATTTTGTCCCAAAGAGTTTTTGCCTCTATTTCTTTAGTAAGGCTTGGTTTTAAGCTATTTATTGGGAATTGCTGAGTGAATTTGCCATTATCGACTACCGCTTGCATGAAATCGTCGGTAATCTTTACCGATACATTTGCACCAGTAACTTTACCTTGCTCCATTTTTGCATCAATAAAATTCTCTGAATCAGGGTGTTTAATCCCAATACTCAGCATCAATGCGCCACGCCGCCCGTCCTGTGCCACTTCACGAGTAGAGTTGGAATAACGCTCCATGAATGGCACAACACCAGTCGAGGTCAATGCGCTGTTAAACACGGGGCTACTCTTTGGGCGAATATGCGACAAATCGTGTCCTACTCCACCTCTTCGCTTCATCAATTGCACTTGCTCTTGGTCTATTTTCATGATTCCACCATAAGAATCGGCAGGATTATCTTCGCCTATCACAAAGCAATTGGACAATGATGCTATTTGGTATTTATTTCCAATTCCCGACATTGGACTTCCTTGAGGTACAATATGATTAAACTCTTTCAGTGTATTATAAACATCTTCCTCGCTCATTGGATTTTCATATTTCTGCTCGATACGAGAAATTTCTTTAGCAATGCGGCGATGCATATCGTCTGGATTGGACTCATAAATCTTACCAAATGAATCTTTTAAAGCATATTTATTTACCCACACACGAGCAGCCT
>JAOZTL010000287.1:4115-4889 GCA_029942205.1 Bacteroidales bacterium
CAATTCGTCGCCTCTAAAATAATCCAAACTTTTTTGATAGGCTTCTTCAAAAGTATACGTTTTATTTTTTATTACTTTTTTATCCAAGCCGATGTTTTCCAAATACATTATAGTTGTTTTTTAGATTGTATTATTTGTATATTTTTTTTTTTTTATAAAAAGGAAAATTACAAAAAAAGATGAAGGAAAAAAATGAAAGTTTTTATTCAAATCTTAAAAATTTCTCTTTTCGTATCATTATTTATTTGATTATCAACAGAAAAGCTTGTTGATAACATCGTTAAAGTTTTTATTTTAATTTTTATTCTTCCTTAAAACGTATTTCAAAGTTTTAAATTTCATACTTCTTCTGTTTTTTCACCTAAAGTCTTCGCCTTTTTGGTTATCCGCTTAAGATTAAATAAAATTAATTAGTTATTTGCTGATTATTAATTTGCTGATTAAGTGTATCAACACTTCGTTAAATTTATAATTAACAACGAATAATTGATAATTATTTCCTCTTAAATCATTGATTAACAAAGGTTTTACACTCATGCATGAGCAACATCAAGGAAGGTAGAAGACCTTATTTGCAAAAGGGCAAAAAAAAAACTAGTTTTGATAAAAAAAAAGCATGATTTTACGGCGATTTTTCCTTTTTCTTATATTTATAACAAATGTATGGCAAGCAAGCAGTCAAGTTACTTATGTAGCAATGCATGATTTTGCAATAAATAGAGCAGAACGTATTTTATATTCACAAAATAAACATACAGCACTCAAGCCTTTTTT
>JAOZTL010000288.1 GCA_029942205.1 Bacteroidales bacterium
AGTTTTCTCCAGACACGGTTATCTGAAAATCAATATAATCCTGTGCACTAGTTACTGATAAGTAACTGAATAATAGTGCTAAAATAAAAAAATGTTTAGCCATAGTGGTTTTTGTTTTGATTTTTAATAATTGGATAAAATTAATCAAAATATAAGGACAAGCAAGTATTTTTTTAATTTTCTATTTATTATATTTGCGATAAAATATTGCTGAAGTGCATAAGCAATATCAAATAGGTAGAAGACAAGACCTTAAAATTAAACAATGAAATTAATAAGACTAATTATTGTATATTATTTATATTTATTTATTGTTTTTGCTGTTAATTTTGAAAATCCATTTTTCCTGATTTCATCAAAAATAGTAAATTATACATTTAATAATATAAAAAAGAATAAGTTGAATTTGGTTTTCGATAAACAAGGAAAAAGTTATAAACTTAACATAAAACCTAACTTATTTTTATTAAAAAAAAATAGCTTATTAGTTCAACAAAAAGAGGAAAATCAATTTATTTTTGTGAAATATAATTCATCAGCACAAAGAATGAAAACGAGTGATACCACGCAATTGAGAGAATTAATAATATCGAATGCACAAAAAATGTTAGGAACAAAATACAAGTATGGCAGTAGTGATTCTACAGGTTTAGATTGTTCTAGTTTTATTGAATTATCGTATTTGGAAGCAGGTATTTGGATACCTCGGATGGCTCATAATCAGTCAGGTATAGGCAACGAAGTGAGTTTAGAAAAAGCAAAAAAAGGCGATTTAATATTTTATGGACAAGAAATTAACTCAACAGTAAAAATAACGCATGTAGGCATGGTTTATACTAATTCTATGAAAACAGGATTTTCTACCATTCATTGCGTATCGAGTGGGGTGCTGATCGATAAAGAAAGTTCAAGAGTATGGAAAAATTATTGGAATTCTAAAGTCCTTTTTTGCCGTTCTATTTTTTAAGTTTGTCGCATAAGCAATATCAAGGTTGAAGAAAAAAAAAGAGCTGCAAATTTGCAGCTCTTTTTTTATTGCGAAATAAATTAGATCAAAGATCTTATTCTTTTACTTCTTCAAAATCTACGTCGGTAACGTCGTCATCATCTTTTTTCTTATTTCCGCCATTTGGATTTTTAATATCCGCATCTTGAAAATTAGGATCTTGCGCTCCACCTTGCTGTTGTCCAGCACTATACATGTCTTGCGAAGCTGCTTGAAAAACAGTATTTAACTCTTCCATTGCAGTATCAATTGCTGCTAAATCTTCCGCTTTGTGCGCTTCTTTTAGTTTCACCAAAGCATTTTCGATAGGAGCTTTTTTGTCAGCAGGAATTTTATCACCAAACTCTTTTAATTGTTTTTCTGTTTGGAAAATAAGGCTATCTGCCGAATTTAGTTTCTCGATACGCTCTTTTGCTTGATTATCCGCATCTGCATTAGCCGTAGCTTCGTCTTTCATGCGTTGGATTTCAGCATCAGTCAATCCTGTAGAGGCTTCGATTCGTATCGATTGTTCTTTACCAGTAGCTTTATCTTTTGCCGAAACATTCAAAATACCATTGGCATCAATATCAAAAATCACTTCAATTTGAGGCACACCTCGTGGTGATGGTGGAATACCGTCTAGGTGAAAACGTCCGATCGTTTTGTTGTCTTTCGCCATTGGACGCTCGCCTTGGTTAATGTGAATCTCAACCGATGGTTGATTGTCGGCAGCCGTTGTAAACGATTCTGTTTTTTTAGTAGGTATTGTAGTATTTGCGTCTATTAATTTGGTCATTACACCACCCATAGTTTCAATTCCTAAGGACAATGGAGTAACGTCAAGTAACAGAACATCAGTAACTTCACCTGTCAAAACACCACCTTGAATGGCAGCACCTACGGCAACTACTTCGTCAGGATTTACACCTTTTGATGGAGTTTTACCAAAAATTTGCTGTACTTTTTCTTGAATAGCAGGAATACGAGTCGATCCACCAACAAGAATAATTTCGGTAATTTCATTTTTTGCTATTCCAGAATCACTAATTGCTTTTTCGCAAGGAGCGATAGTTGCACGAATCAATGAATCAGCTAATTGTTCAAACTTAGCACGACTAAGTGTACGAACTAAGTGTTTAGGAATACCATCAACTGGCATGATGTAAGGTAAATTAATTTCGGTACTCGTTGAACTAGACAGTTCAATTTTTGCTTTTTCAGCAGCTTCTTTCAAGCGTTGCAAAGCCATTGGATCTCTGCGAAGGTCGATATTTTCGTCTTTCAAAAATTCTTCTGCCAACCAGTCAATAATTACTTGATCGAAATCGTCGCCACCCAAATGAGTGTCGCCATTTGTCGATTTTACTTCAAATACACCATCGCCAAGTTCAAGAATTGAAATGTCAAAAGTACCACCACCAAGATCAAATACTGCAATACTTAAGTCTTGTCCTTTTTTCTCTAAACCATAAGCAAGTGATGCTGCGGTAGGCTCGTTGATAATTCTTTTTACTTCTAAACCAGCAATTTCGCCAGCTTCTTTAGTTGCTTGTCTTTGAGAATCAGAGAAATAAGCAGGCACTGTAATTACAGCTTCTGTTACTTCGTGTCCTAAATAATCTTCAGCAGTTTTCTTCATTTTTTGAAGCACCATTGCCGAAATTTCTTGAGGAGAATATTCTCTATCGTCAATTTTAACACGAGGAGTATTATTTTTTCCTTGAACAACTTTGTATGGTACACGTTGAACTTCCTTCGTTACTTTGTCGAAAGTTTCACCCATAAAACGTTTGATCGAGTAAATTGTTTTCTCTGGATTGGTAATAGCTTGACGTTTAGCTGGATCACCAACTTTTCGTTCGCCACCATCGATAAAAGCAACGATGGATGGAGTGGTTCTTTTCCCTTCGCTATTAGGAATCACAACAGGCTCGTTTCCTTCCATTACCGAAACACATGAATTTGTTGTTCCTAAGTCAATTCCAATTATTTTTCCCATTTTTTTATATTTAATGTTTAATAAATTAATTTCTGATTTCGCATTTGATTAATCAATCATTATGCCATCCCGTTTTTTGTTTTTTTTTATGAAATAATGGCTGATTAGTTCTTTTTTTCATCAAAAAGCTGGCAGAAATAATGACAAAAAGACAGTTCTGTAGAAAAAATACTGACAAACCAATTTTTATTGACTAGTATTTTATTTTATAAAATAAAATTAACAAATTTGCAGAGACTATAATTCCTTACCAATATAACAAACTATGTCAGTACATAAAAATGTAAAAAAAATAACGACACACGTACTTCATAAAATGAAATTGCGTGGTGAAAAAATAGCAATGCTAACTGCCTATGACTATTCGATGGCGCGTATTATCGATCATGCAGGGATTGATGTGATTCTAGTAGGCGATTCGGCATCGAATGTGATGGCAGGGCACGAAACCACTTTGCCCATTACGCTTGACGAAATGATTTATCATGCCAGCTCAGTTGTGCGAGCGGTCGATCGTGCGTTGATTGTGGTCGATTTGCCTTTTGGTAGCTACCAAGGTAACTCTAAATTAGCTCTTTCGTCGGCCATTCGGATAATGAAAGAAACAGGTGCGCATGCCATCAAAATGGAAGGTGGAAGTGAAATTAGAGAATCCGTTGAACGCATTCTTTCGGCAGGAATTCCAGTGATGGGGCATTTAGGGCTTACACCGCAAGCGATTCACAAATTTGGGACTTATGTGGTGAGAGCAAAGGAAGAGGAAGAAGCTAAAAAATTGATAGAAGACGCTCATTTACTTCAAGATACTGGCTGTTTTGCGATTGTGCTCGAAAAAATACCCGCAGGATTAGCAGGTCAAGTGTCATCAGAATTAGATATTCCTATTATTGGAATAGGTGCAGGTTGCAAGGTAGACGGACAAGTATTAGTGGTTCACGACATGTTAGGCATTACTCAAGAGTTTTCTCCTCGTTTTTTGCGTCGATACCACAATTTGTTTGAAGAAATGACAAATTCAGTACAAAGTTATATTAGCGATGTGCGCAGTCGTGATTTTCCAAACAAAGAAGAATCTTATTAGAACTTGTTCAACAATAAATTAATGCGTAAATTTGTTGGATGATTGATTGTAATCGATTTACACGAGTGAGTAAGCAACATTAAATAGGTCAGACTTTAAATACAATGAGAAAAATAATAGCAGGCATACGATTTTTATTTAGGCGACGCTTAAATATTTCGTCAGAAGTAATTCATACTCAAATTCGAGATTTTGTATTCGATTTTGATCAAAAAGTGGTTCAAAATTATAATGAAGCGGTTGCAAATACTTCGGATAATGCCTTTGTTGAAAGTGGTGGTCTGCTTGCGCATCCATTATTTTTTGCACGAATAAGTTGGCAAATCATCGAAAATCTGAATACATATTTAGAGCAGCCAATCGATGGGAGAGTACTGGAAACCATTGTGCATCAGTCAGAACATATTCTCTTTCATCAGCCATTACGAGGCGATGTTGGGCGTTTGGTGGTCAAAAATCAAATTTGGAGTATTCATCCTCACCGAAAAGGCACGAAAATGATTGCACGTTTTGATTATTATACGCCAGATAATGAGCATGTTGCGACAGAATATGCAGGAGGACTTTTGTTTGGAGTCAAGTGCATTGGCGAAGGGCAATCGTTAGGCAAAATGCCTGTATCAGAAAGAGTTATAGGCGATACTATTTGGGAAGAAACTTTTGAAGTAGACAGAAACTTACCTTATTTATATGCCGAAAAAACGGATATAGATGCAGGTATACACACCGATCCTAAATTTGCAAAGTCGATAGGCTTACCCGATATTATTTTACAAGGGACTTGTAATTTTGCAAAGTCATTGAATTTGGTTT
>JAOZTL010000289.1 GCA_029942205.1 Bacteroidales bacterium
TCACCAATATTTCATCTTGCAAGATATAATTTATTTGTAACAATTAAACAATTCTAATATCTGCTAGCATTTTCTTGTTGATCCGAGGTCTGATTTTTTGCTCTTTTTACTGACACTTTTCCCTATTTGCAAACAAAAACACCCCATTATCTACCACTTTCTTGTCGATCTGAGTAACTTTCTTCCCGATCCTGAACTGTCTCGACCCGATCCTGACTTGTCCAGACTTGATCCTAAACTTTCTCGACCCGATCTTGACTTGTCCAGACTTGATTCTGAACTTTCTCGACCCGATCTTGACTTGTCCTGACTTGATCCTGACTTGTCCAGACCCGATTCTGACTTGTCCAGACCCGATTCTGACTTGGACTCTTGTTAGTGCTATTTGTCTTTTTTATCGATTTAATAAATAAAATCTGTGCTTTTTATGGGTGTAATTGTTTATTTTATTGGTCTAAATCATTGTTTATTATGACTAATTTCCCGCCGTTTGGTCGCTCATTTATCCTCCCGAAGAACGAAAATATTGCCATAAAAGAACAAAAATCAACTCCTAAATAAAAAAAATCACATTTTTTTTCACTTTTTTTTGGGGCTAATAAAAGAAGTCTTTGATCCTCAATAGAAAACACTGAAATGTCAGTAAAATAAGGCATTACAGAGCCTTCATTTTTTCATTATCAGAACAAATAATACAGTCTCGAAAACGTTTTTTAATCAATCAATTAAAAAAAATACATAAAAATATTTGGAAGCTACATTTATTCTTCGTTTCTTTGCAGTGCAATGTAAAATTACATTTTTGATTTATCAGAAAGAAATAGTTCATTGCTAATTAATCAAGCCTCAATAAAGTGGCTATTATTTTTTAACCCGTGTGGATCTATAAAATATGAAGAGATCTACACACAAAATAAATATATGATGAATATGATTATTAAAACCAAGTTGCAAACATCTCAAGGAGAATTGTTGCAACAATGCCGGTACATGGCTAACGTGGTGGAGCGTGATTTGCCCACTTTAAAAAAATATGAAATCACCGAAGAAAGTGTAAGTGAGTTTAAAAACGCCATAGATGCGTATCGCAACCTACTGGACGATGAACGTTACAAGGCGAACTTAGACAAAGCTTACGAAACCAAGAAACAGAACAAGTATTTGCTAGAGAAACAAATACGACATATTCTGCTTCACGTGGCTAGTTTGTACAAAACGGGTACTGCCGCCAATGATTTTTTTGGCGCAAGGGATTATTACCGTGGTAAGGAGAGCGATTTGTTGCGCAAAAGCAACTTGCTGGCTCGTGCAAGTGTCGAGCATCTGAACGAGCTTAAACGTCGCAACTTGCAACAGTCGGATATCGACCTGCTAAACGAGCAAATGGAGGCTTTCAAGCAAAGTATTGTCGAAACGAAATTGCTGAAAGTTGTGCGTAGCAAAGCGAAACATTATCGACTGGAACAGGGACTGGCTCTCAAAAATCAGCTAGACGAATTTTCAATCATAGGAAAACTGGCATGGAATACCAATTATCCTGCTCTTTACAGCGATTATGTATTGAGCTAGGTCTGAGACCTTGAACTAAATTGAATTTAATTTTGAATACATGAAACGCTTAGTTTGAAACGACTAAGCGTTTTTTCAGCTAGGTCTCCGACCTTCTTGATGTGGCTTACGCAAGGTCTTCGACCTTTCTACTAATTACTTCTTATTTTCCCGCATTCCATTTCATTCCATACGGGGCTAGCTATTGCTCATCCCTACGGGATTTAGGTCTTCGACCTTTTTTACTTTCTACTAACTACTCTTAAATCTTTCTACTGACTACTGTCTATCCGATAAAATTAGTATCTTTGCTCATGTCTTTTTAGTTAAAAGAAAAAGGTATGAATGAAATGAATAAATAATTAGTTCACTTACATACATTAGTTAAATGAATAATATGGATTATAAACACTTTAAAGTAGAAATAGAAAATAAAATTGCTCAAGTAGCCTTTAATAGACCAGAGAAGTCAAATGCTCTCCACCTGGATGCTTGGCTGGAGATGAAAGCCATTTTTGAAACACTGTCTGTAACCGATGAGGTGCGGGTTGTTGTATTTTCGGGCGAAGGAAAACATTTCTGTGCAGGAATTGATTTGGAATTATTGATGTCTGTGGCTCAATACCAGAAAATTAGTTGTGCAGGAAAACGAAGCGAAAAAATCAGACATTTAATACAGACGCTACAAAATACCATAACGGCTATCGAGAAATGCAGTAAGCCTGTGTTGGCTGCCGTGCATAATGGCTGTATTGGCGGAGGTGTGGATATTGCTGCGGCATGCGATATGCGTTACTGTACGGATGATGCTTATTTTACGATAAAAGAAATTGATTTGGGAATGGTTGCCGATATTGGAACATTGCAACGTTTACCGAAAATTATATCTCCTGCAATAGTTGCTGAAATGGCATATACTGGACGGAAAATCGCAGGACAGGAAGCCAAAAGTATTGGGCTGGTAAATCAATCGTATGAATCAAAAGAATTGATGATGGCTGGTGTGTTGAAATTGGCAGAAACGATTGCCAGTAAGTCGCCAATATCTATTCGAGGAACAAAAGATGTCATGCGATACACGAGAGATCACTCGGTGGAAGATGCTTTGAATTATATGTCTACGTGGAATGCAGCCATGTTACTATCAAACGATTTGACAGAGGCTTTCCGT
The DNA here is from genome assembly GCA_029942205.1 of Bacteroidales bacterium. Classification (GTDB taxonomy): domain Bacteria; phylum Bacteroidota; class Bacteroidia; order Bacteroidales; family JAOZTL01; genus JAOZTL01. Next base: position 2,720 of record JAOZTL010000289.1, read on the forward strand.
GCAACGATGGAAAAACGTTTGCCTAAGTTTGAGAATTAATCCCTTAAACGTGTAAACAATAGATAAAGACTTATAGTCAGAGGATGATTTTTTCATGAGCAGTTCTGTCTCTTAAAAAATGTATTGCATCAAATTAACTGAATCATCCCCTGACTTACTTCTTATCTCCCCACATTCCATTTCATTACATACGAGGCTACCTATTACTCATCCTTACGGAATTTAGGTCTTCCGACCTTTTTGATGTGGCTAACGCAAACGGTTTCTCTCTTCTTTTTTACTTTCTACGTTTAATTTTTCTACTTTCACTCTTTTTACTTCCAATAGTAAGCAACATCAAAAAGGTTTACGATCTTATGCCTATTTAATATCAAAATACCCTAAATAAATTCAAAATATTTTTTTGTTTTACAATCTTCAACTTTTCAGCATAGCCGTAGCTACGGTTAAAATTTCAAGTGCAGTAAAACGGAAAAAGATAACGGATTTATCGAGTGTTTTGGTATTGAATTGGTATTACTCTCAAATTATTTGTTATATCAAAAAAGCCTGCTTACTTTTGGCTTTCCAAATAAACAGTTTGTCGATGAATACACGCACCAAATCCTACACCTACGCCTTGGCTGCTATCCTGAGTTGGTCTACCGCAGGGGTGGCATTCAAGATTGCTTTGCGCCAACTAGATTTCATTCAAGTCTTGTTTTTGTCATCATTCGTGTCGGCTATTGTTTTATTGATTATATTAATCATACAAAAGAAGATAAGCCTTCTTCGGCAATTCACCATCCGAGACTATGCCTACTCTGCCTTATTGGGCTTGCTCAATCCCTTTGGGTATTACCTCATTCTGTTCAAAGCCTATTCGCTATTGCCTGCACAAATAGCCCAACCGCTCAACTACGTTTGGCCGCTGATGCTCGTGCTACTTTCTGTGCCATTTCTGAAACAGAAACTGACTCGCAAAAGCCTGTTTGCCATTTTGGTAAGCTTTAGTGGTGTGTTTATTATTTCGTCGCAAGGGCAAGTTAACGATTTTCAACTCAACGAGCCGTTTGGTGTAATGCTAGCCATGGGCAGCTCCATTGTGTGGGCATTATTCTGGATATTCAATGTCAAGCAACAAAAGGATGAAATTGTCCAGTTGTTTCTCAATTTCGTTTTTGGTTTGATTTATTTATTGATTCCGATGATTTTGTTCTCCGATTTTCAGTTCGTTCATTATTCCGAGAGTTTCGTTGCAGGTATTTACATTGGCATATTCGAAATGTCGGTTGCATTTATGTTTTGGCTCAAAGGGCTTCAACTAGCCGAATCGAACGATAAGATAAGCAATTTGGTATACATTTCGCCATTCATGGCTTTATTATGGATTCATTTGGTATTGGGCGAAGATATTTATCTGACAACCATCGTCGGCTTGTCGTTTATCGTAGTTGGAATATTTATTCAGCACATTACTTTTAAGAAAAAAAGATGACAGACAAAATCATACTCGGTATCGACCCTGGTACAGTGCAAATGGGATACGGCATTATTCATATTCAAGGCTCACAAATAAATCTGCTCGATTTGGGTACACTCAACATGAAAAGCATTCGAGACCATTATGCCAGCTTGCAGCGCATTTTTGAGTTTACGCTGGCTCTCATCGACAAGTACCACCCCGACGAGATTGCCATCGAAGCTCCTTTCTTTGGCAAGAACGTGCAGTCGATGCTCAAACTTGGGCGTGCACAAGGCGTGGCTATTTCGGCGGGTTTGCACCGTTCGTTGCCCATTTTTGAGTATGCTCCACGCAAAATTAAAATGGCAATAACTGGCAATGGTGCTGCCTCCAAAGAGCAAGTGGCTGGCTTTCTCAAAGGCTTATTGAACATGAAAAGCATCCCCAAACAACTCGATGCCACCGATGGACTAGCAGCGGCTGTTTGCCATCATTACCAAAAGAAAGTATCGGCTGAAGGAAAATCCTTTAACAGCTGGAAAGATTTTATCAATAAAAACCCCGACCGCCTAAAATAGGTCTTCCGAAAGTTCAATTAGTAAATGCAACACTTTATTTGCTTATTTAATTAGAACGATAATACATTTTTTTTTTCAAAATCTCTCTGCAAAAGCCGATTAGAGGGTTTTGAAAAAAAAGAA
>JAOZTL010000290.1 GCA_029942205.1 Bacteroidales bacterium
ACTCTGCTTGAGTTTGAAAAATATGTGGAATTAATGCCTAAAGACGAAGCTGGTCTCAATGGCGTAGAGTCTTGTACGAAAGCAAAAGAATGGATTGCAAACCCTGGTCGCTACATCGTAAATAACATAATAGCTATTAACTCTAAACAAAGCGACTATCGACCAGCTTATGGAAAAAGCGAACGAGAACTATTCTTCACAAGTAGCCGAGAAAGTGCCAATGGAACAGAAATAAATACGGTTTCGGGCGAATTATTTAGTGATTTATTTTTCAGCCAAAAAGACAGAAAAGGACAATGGAGTACGCCTGTGCCAGTAGATGGCATCAATTCGGCTTTTGACGAAGGTGCTTGTAGCCTCAATAGTAGTGCCGATATTATTTATTTCACGTACTGCCCTGTGGTGAAAGATCAAGATCAAGGTTGTAAAATTTATAGCAGTAAAAAAGAAACGGACGCTTGGACGCTACCCGAAAAAATACAAATATTTGCAGACAGTAGTATTTCTGTTGGGCATCCGTGCATTACCTCTGATGAGCTGACACTTTATTTTGTGGCAGAAGTAGAAGGCGGCTTTGGCGGAAAAGACATTTGGAAAATCACTCGTAACACCAAAACAAGCGCATGGAACAAAGCCGAAAATCTGGGCGAACAAATCAATACCAAAGGCGATGAAATGTATCCATTTACATTGGATAACAAAAAGCTGTTTTTCTCGTCCAATTATCACATCGGTATAGGAGGACAAGATATTTTTAAAGCAGAAAAAGATGACGAAGGTAATTGGGTGGTAGAAAACATGCTTCCTCCTATCAATTCAAATGCAGATGATTTTGGTATTGTATTTTACAAAAACACAAAACGAGGGTTCTTTTCATCCACAAGAAAAGAAGGTAGAGGTAGTGATGATATTTATGAGTTTAAACTTCCTAACCTTAAGTTTAGTATCAAAGGCGTGGTGCGTAATTCGATAAACAACATGATTATTCCCGAAGCAATCGTCAAACTTCAAGGAAACAATGGTACATCGTTAGAAATAACATCAGACTTGGGAGGAAATTTTAATTTTAAATTAACCGATAATACAGATTATGTATTCATCGCTTCGCACAAAGAATTTCTGAAAGGAAAAGCAGCGGAATCTACCAAAGGACTAAGAAAAAACACGGTACTTACGATTACAATATTCATGTCGCCCATTGATATTCCTATTGATTTGCCCAATATTGAATATGATTTGGGTAGCTGGAAACTACGTGAAGAATCGAAAGTTTCGCTCGATAAACTCATAGAAACTCTCGAAATTAACGATCATATTACTATCGAACTTGGTTCGCACACCGACTTTCGAGGTAATGACGAATCTAACCTTACGCTATCACAAAAACGTGCGCAGGCAGTAGTCGATTATTTATTATCAAAAGGCATCAAAGCTGATCGCTTGGCAGCACGAGGCTATGGCGAGTCATCGCCCAAAATGATTACGATAGAAATGGCTATTGATTATTCGTTTTTATCGTCAGGTGATATGCTAAGCGAAGAGTTTATTAATAAACTAACAACCAATGAACAAAAAAATATTGCTCATCAGATCAATCGACGTACCGAATTTAAAGTTACATCTACCGATTATAAAGTAAATGCAATAGAATTTGGTGGAGAGGATTAAGGTCTTCTATTTTTTTAATGTTGCTTACGCAATTCTGTAAATCTATATTATTCAATGAAATACAGAATTATTAATGTGAGGCTAATTTTGTCCCACCATTTGATTTTTTAAGTAAAGAAGTTTTTTTTTGTCAATCAATAAGTTGTCAAATCGTTATTATGCAGAAATTTTTCTTTATTCTTATCGTTTATTTTGTAGGTGTTTTGCCAGTAGTAATGGCACAATTTCAATTAACGACAGAATTTAAGTACCTCCACATTATTAATAGTCAAGAAAACACACAACTAATAGTCAACAACCTTTCTCAAGCCGAAAGCCAAGTGGACAGCCTATTGTTGATAGATGTGGATAACGAATTGTCAGCTAAATATCTATTAGAACTAGCTCGAAGCTATCAATTATTAGAGGACTACGAACATGCGCTTTTTTCGGTATTGAAACAACGTTGCTTTTTTCCTTCTGATGCAAATAGCGATAATTCATTGATTATTCTCAAGCAGTATGCGTATGAATTGAACATGAATGAACAAATGTATAACGAATTGCGAAGAGCTACGCAACTAAAAAGCCCTCTCCCAAAAAGAGAAGCAATGGAGCTATTGATAAAATGGACAATTCGCACGGATCTAAATTTAGTAAACGAAATTGATCAATACAATTATTTGTTAAACCAGTATGATGTAGCTAAATCACCTTTCTGGCTGCGGCAATGGTATTTTTATCGACAAATAGAAATAAAGCGAAACCAATTATTACCACTCATTATGTTTAATACCGAGTTGGGGAACGAACAAGAATTGATTAGCAAACAGAAAAGCGAAGTACGCAAAATGCTTTATCGCAAAGCGTTTGATTTCTATTACGATCAATCTTATTGCCTAAAAGCAAGCGAAATATTAAACAGCTATGAAAAAGAAAACCTAACAAAGAAAGAACGAAAAAAACTAGAACACTCAAAAAAGAAATTAGCGCGTATGCAGAAATAAAAATAAAGTATTCGACCTTTTTGATGTGGCTCTCACTTTCTTGCAATGTCCTTTTTTTTTGTAAAAAAAACTTAATTCGAATATTTTTTTGTTTTATTAACAAAAAACAGCATGTATTATCTTATGAAATAATACCTTTGCGCTCTGAAAGAGCATTGACTCTGTGTAAATAATGATTTGAAAAAATAAAGATGAATAATAGAAGAAACAATAAGAACGGAAGAAAAGAGAATAACTTGCGATCAAAAAACAAATCGAAATACGGAAAAGACGAATCCGAAAAACGGAGTTCGTACAAACGTACCGACCGACGAAAAACAAATGAGGAAACAAAACAGGGAGAACGAACCGATAAGCCATACGATAAAACCGACCGAACAAGAGAGAATAACTTGCGATCAAAAAATAAATCGAAATACGGAAAAGATGAATCTGAAAAATGGAGTTCGCACAAACGTACCGACCGACGAAAAACAAACGACGAAACAACACAAGAAGAAAAAACGGATAAACCATACGATAAAACCGACCGAACAAGTAGACCTTATACAAAGAATTATACCGATAAGTTTAAAACAAAAAAATATTCGTCGAAGAAACCAAACCTACCAAAAGAAAGTAGCGATGGGCGTATCCGACTAAATAAATTTTTGTCGAATGCAGGCATGTGCTCACGTCGTGAAGCCGACCAGTTTATCTCGGTAGGACTCGTGAATGTGAACGGAAAAATAATTACAGAACTCGGGTACAAAATATATCCTACCGATAAAGTAAAACTAAACGATAGAACAGTCCATACCGAACGAAAAGTATATTTGTTATTAAATAAACCAAAAGATTTTGTGACAACCGTCTCCGATCCACACGCCAAGCGCACGGTAATGGAATTATTGAGCGGGGCAGGAAAAGAACGCATCTACCCAGTAGGACGTTTAGACCGAATGACGACTGGTGTGTTATTGTTTACCAACGATGGCGATTTGACCAAACGATTGACACACCCTTCGTTTAATCGAAAGAAAATTTATCACGTGCATACCGACAAATCGGTAACAGCTAAAGACTTGCATGCATTAGCCGAAGGAGTCGAACTGGAAGACGGAATCGTTGGTGCAGACGCAGTTATCTATGTAGATGCAGTAGATAAAAAACAAATCGGTCTGGAAATTCATTCGGGACAAAACAGAGTTGTGCGGCGTATGTTTGAGAAATTAGGCTATCGAGTTCAGAAACTAGACCGTGTGTATTTTGCAGGATTAACCAAAAAAGGATTGTCCCGTGGACAATGGCGTTATTTGGATCAAAAAGAAATTAACTTACTCAAGTCTGGCGCATTCAAATAAGAGGTTTCCTACCTTAGTAACATCAAAAAGACAAGGGTCTGTGACTGGTGCAATGCGTCATAAAATCATTAAAGTCTGTATTTATAAATAGAATACAGGCTTTTTATTTGCAGATTAATTTTGTGCTTTCTCCGAGATTTCGCTAAAATCTCCAAGATAGGTAAAATAAACTTCCCTGAGGTGAGGCAAACGGCTTGTGTTTGTTGTTTTATTTCCCATGATTGGCATCATGAGCTAACGCATGGTCGTCCTTACGGAGTTTGGGGTCTTCGACCTTTTTCCGTCAGCCGTCTACTCGATTATGTGTATTTTTTTCAATCAGTTTTACTTGGTATAATATACGGTTCTTTTCCTGCAAAAACGATTGGTAATTTAATAATATTTTCAGGTTTTATTTTGTTATCAATAAGTTCTTTGTGATATTTATTTCTGTCAATTTGATTTACAGCTATTTTTATTTGGTCATTAATTCTGTTGTTGAAATCTTTGTCATTTTCTTTTTCTCGTTGTTTTTCAATTTGCTTTATTTCAATTACAACTCCGTATTTTGATCTGTCATGCGGTATTAGCATAATATCATATCTCCCGTCACCACTTTCGCCATTAGATTTAATGATATAATCATCACCAATAATTGCAAGTAAACCGAGAATATAGGAATGATAAATGTATTCATGATTTTTGGCTGTATCATAATAACTAAAAGTATCTCCTATAATTTCTTTAAATCCTTTTTCAAATTTTTATATTTCATTAGTAATTAAATAGTTTGCTGTATTTTCTAATAATGATTGTCTTATTTTTATGTCAGTTTTTAACCATTCTAAAATAGTATCTTGAAAAATTGTTTTTATTTCAAAGTTGGG
>JAOZTL010000291.1 GCA_029942205.1 Bacteroidales bacterium
GATTCTTAAATTTTATTTTAAGCAACATCAAATAGGTCGAAGACCTTAATATAAAAAACAAAATATCATGATTGAAAACATATTTACTTTACTAATGCTCATCGTATTGCAGCTAGTTTTAGGCTTAGACAATTTACTGTATATTTCGTTAGAATCGCAGCGAGCACCCAAAGAAAAACAAGCTTATGTGCGTAATTTGGGCATAACGATTGCCATAGCACTTCGTATAATTTTACTTTTTGTATTAGTTAGCATTATTCAGTATGTACAAGATCCTATAATTAGTTTTAATTGGGGAAATGTCATTTCTGCAAATTTCAATATTCATAGTTTGATTGTTCTTTTTGGTGGTGGATTTATCATGTACACTGCAACTAAAGAAGTCATGCACATGATGCGCTACACCCCAAAAGAAACATCCACGAATGAAAAAACACGTTCAATTGGCAATATTATTACTTGGATCGTGATTATGAATCTCGTTTTTTCTTTTGACTCCATACTTAGCGCAATGGCATTAACAGAAGTCTTTTGGATAATGGCAGTAGCCATCGTAATCGGAGGCGTATTAATGATTTGGCTTTCGGGACGAGTAGCAGCATTCTTGCAAAAAAACAGAATGTACGAAGTATTAGGTCTTTTCATTCTTTTGGTTGTCGGAATCATGTTGATAACCGAAGGTGGGCACATTGGTCATTTAGAATTATTCGGCAACGAAATCACACCAATGAGCAAAACAACATTCTATTTTGTAATTGCAATATTAGCGATTATTGATGTTGTTCAATCCAAATATCAAAAAAATTTAGAAAAAGAAATTAATGATCAATCTTAAACAGAAGTAAGGTTTTCTACCTAAATTTGATTAATTAATATTAATCAAAAATATTATGAATACTTAAAATAAAAACAGAATATAGTGAAAATAATCAACAACGGTATTACCACAAAAGCGAATTGTGGTTATCAACGAATTGATGAATTTAATACCGAATCAACAGAAAAGTTAGCATATCACTACAAAGAAATATTGAAATTAATAGGCGAAGATTCTGAGCGTGAAGGCTTAATAAAAACACCTTTGCGTGTAGCTAAAGCGATGCAATTCTTGAATCAGGGCTACTCGGTAGATCCTAGCGAAATACTGAAAAGTGCCATGTTCAAAGAAGATTATAGCCAAATGGTTCTAGTCAAAGATATTGAATTGTACTCGATGTGTGAGCATCACATGCTCCCTTTTTTCGGCAAAGCGCATGTCGCCTACATTCCCAACGGGCAAGTTACGGGCTTGAGTAAAATCGCTCGGGTAGTAGAAGCATTTGCAAGGCGTTTGCAAATACAAGAACGATTGACTAATCAGATAAAAAATTGTATCCAAGACACACTAAACCCAATGGGCGTAGCCGTGGTTATCGAAGCACAGCACATGTGCATGCAAATGAGAGGAGTACAGAAACAAAACTCAGTTACGACCACTTCTGCCTTTACTGGAGCTTTTACGAAAGAAGCAACAAGAGAAGAATTTATTCATTTAATCAGTGCTAAATTACACTAAAGTCGAAGACTTAAGTGAACAAAATCAATTACTTATGCTTATTAAAAGTGCCGAATTTGTTATCAGCAATACCGATATAAAAAAATGTCCAGAACCCAACAAAGCAGAACTAGCCTTTATCGGGCGTTCTAATGTGGGTAAATCATCGTTAATCAATATGTTGGTTAATCATAAAAAATTGGCAAAAACTTCGTCTAGTCCAGGAAAAACACAAACGATCAATCATTTTATAATTAACGAAGAATGGTACTTGGTCGATTTGCCAGGCTATGGCTATGCCAAAGTTGCCAAAACGAAACGCAAGCAATGGAGCGGTTTTATCGATGATTATATCATGAAAAGAGAAAATTTGCTCAATTTATTTGTATTGGTTGATGCACGACATAAACCATTGAAAAATGATCTTGAATTTATGAATCATTTAGGAATGAAAGGTATTCCATTTTCGATTGTGTTCACAAAAGCCGATAAAATATCTAGTTCTGAGCTAAAAAAGAACCTTGCTGCTTACAAAAAAGAAATGCTAAAAGCATGGGAATCCATGCCGAAATCTTTCGTTTCGTCTGCTTCAAACAAGCTAGGACGAGAGGAAATTATAAATTATATCGATACTATTCTACAAAACGATAAACAGTTTGTATAAACACAAAAATTGTCGTGTCCAGTTAAAAGTCTTCGACTTATTTGATGTTGCTTACGCATTTATATAGAATTGCGTAAGCAACATCAAAAAAACAGAAGACCTTAATATTCTGTAACTACGTATGATTGAATAAATTGTACACTTGCATCTATTTTTTCGTACATAATGCTGTCATCCGTAATAAACGGAACAGCCTTTCTGAAATCAGCCAATATCTTTTGTAAAAATGGCGAAGTTTTCGCATCCCTAAACTCCATAGCCTGAGCGGCATTGAACAATTCGATCGCTAATATTCGCTCCAAGTTATTCACCACCCGCAAAGCCTTTGTTGCGCCATTAGCCCCCATACTCACGTGATCTTCCTGCTCGTTTGACGACGGAATAGAATCAATCGATGATGGAGTGCAAAGTTGCTTATTTTGACTAACAATAGAAGCGGCCGTATATTGAGGTATCATAAAACCTGAATTTAATCCCGGATTAGCCACCAAAAATGGAGGTAATCCTCTGTCACCTGCAATTAGTCGGTATACACGTCGTTCAGAAATACTACCCAATTCGGCAAGTGCAATACTCAAAAAATCAAGAGCCAATGCAAGTGGCTGACCATGAAAATTCCCACCAGATATGATCAAATCTTCGTCGGGAAAAATAGTAGGATTATCCGTAACCGAGTTTATTTCGGTATCAATTATCGATGCCACGTAGCGAATGGTATCTTTGGAAGCCCCGTGTACTTGAGGTACACAACGAAATGAGTATGGATCTTGTACATGTTTTTTGGGCTGTGCAATGAGTTCACTTTTGTCAAGAATAGTACGAATAGCTAGGCTCGTTTCTATTTGTCCTTTGTGTGGTCTGATTTGATGTAAACTAGCGATAAATGGCTCTATACGACCATCATACGCATCCAACGATGTGGCAGAAATGATGTCTGCTTGTTTGGATAATCGGAAAGCTTTTAGTAAAATATGCACGGCATGTGCGCTCATAAATTGTGTTCCATTAAGCAAAGCCAGTCCTTCCTTGGATTGTAGCGTGATGGCATCCCACGCAAACTCGCTCATAATAGGTTTTGTGTCTTGTTTTTCGCCTTTGTAATACACTTTACCTAAGCCAAGTAGCGGCAAAAACAAATGTGCCAATGGAGACAAATCACCCGATGCACCTAACGACCCAAGCTGGTACACTACGGGCGTTATTTTGTTATTAAATAAATCAAGAATACGCTGAACAGTAACTAATTGAACGCCTGAATGCCCTAAAGATAAAGCATGCGCTTTGAGCAAGAGCATCAGTCGAGCAATTTCGATTTCTACTTCGTCTCCCTGTCCGCAAGCATGCGAAACGACTAGGTTTCTTTGCAATTGGGATAATTGATTGATAGAAATAACTTTGTCGTGCAATGCCCCAAAACCTGTCGTAATACCATAAATTGGCTCCGATTGGTTTTCCATTTTTTTGTCTAAATAATTACGGCAATACGTTATTTTTTCTATCGCTTCTTCCGATAAGGCAAGCGTATAGTCATTATCCATAATTTCTTTGATTCGATCAAACGTTAATGCTTTACTCGAAATGTAGTGTATATTGTTCATTATGTGTTTTTTTTATATTGATTAGGTCTAATTTTTTATTTTTTGTATTAACTCATCTATCGTTAGTTTTTCTTGGTTTCCTGTCTCCATATTTTTAAGATTAATCAAGTGTTCTTCTATTTCTTGCTCACCAATTAAAGCAACATAAGTAATATTTTTATTATTCGCATAAGTCATTTGCTTTTTCATTTTGACAGAATCAGGAAATAATTCGGCACTAATTCCTGCTTTTCGTACTTTCTCAATTAATTGAAGGCAATGAATTTGTTCTTTCTCTCCAAAATTAACAAATAAAAGTTTGGTGCTATTTTGTGTTTCATTAGGAAACAAGCTCAATTGTTCGAGAACATCGTAAATACGGTCAGCACCAAACGAAATACCTACACCCGACACGTCTTTTAGTCCGAAAATCCCTGTCAGATTATCGTAACGTCCACCACCACAAATGCTTCCGAATTTCATGTCGTTGGCTTGCACCTCAAAAATAGCTCCTGTATAATAATTCAATCCTCGTGCTAAAGTCAAGTCTAGCTCTACATTTGCACGAAATTGGAATAGAAATAAGTAATCGAATACAGTCTTAATTTCGTTTACCCCTTGCATTCCTATTTTCGAATGCGCCAAAACACTGGTTAATTCTGCTATTTTTTCTTCGGTACTTCCTTGCAACTGAATGATTGGTTGTAATTTAGCAATATTTTCTTCGCTAAGCCCTTTGGTTGTCAATTCCTCATTTACTTTATCTAACCCGATTTTGTCTAATTTATCAATGGCTACCGTGATGTCTACAATTTTGTCCTTTTGTCCGATAATTTCAGCAACTCCACTAAGTATTTTTCGATTATTAATTTTTATAGTAACCGAAATATTTAATTGATTAAAAACATCATCAATAATTTGAACAATTTCCACTTCGTTTAGCAACGAATTGCTTCCCACCACATCGCCATCACATTGATAAAATTCACGATAACGCCCTTTTTGTGGTCTATCGGCTCGCCAAACAGGCTGAATTTGGTAGCGTTTGAAAGGAAATGTTATCTCGTTGCGGTGCTGCACCACATAG
>JAOZTL010000292.1 GCA_029942205.1 Bacteroidales bacterium
CACGAATGTGGTACTTAGCCACGACACCAAACAGTATTTTGCCAATTGTGTCGTGCTGCATTCCATGCACGAAGCTCTCGAATATTGCAAAACACAAAACGAAGTTTTTGTCATTGGAGGCGGACAATTATACGAATTATTTCTCCCTCTGGCAGATAAACTGTATATCACGCACGTTCATCATTCATTTGAAGCCGACACGTTCTTCCCTGCTATCAACCCAAAGTACTGGAAATTAATGCAAACGCAGAATTTATTAGCAGAAAAAGCCGATTCATACGACTTTTCGTTTTTAGATTACCAACGACAATGAATTTCTTAGCGCACCTCTACCTTTCGGGTGATTCGGAAGCTATTCAAGTCGGTAATTTCATAGGCGATTACGTCAAAGGACGAAAGCACGAGAATTATCCAACCGACATACAGTTTGGCATTTTGCTGCATCGAAAAATAGACTCATTCACCGATTCACATGCACTCGTTCGTCAGAGTGCACTCCGTCTTCGCCCTGCTTACCGCAAGTATGCTGGCGTTGTGGTCGATATGCTGTACGATCATTTGCTGGCTAAAAACTGGGCTGATTATTCCGATCAAACGCTACACGCTTACACTCAAACGGTGTATCATTCATTATTTCACAATTGGCGGCATTTACCAGAGCGTGTTCGTTACTTTCTTCCTTTTATGAAAGCTTCCGATCGATTGGCAAGCTATGCGACTATCCAAGGAATAGAAAAATCGCTACAACTCATGAGCAAATATACCAGTTTACCAGCTCAAAGCCAAACTGCCATACAGATTCTGGAATCAAATTATGCTGCATTTGACAACGAGTTTAATTCTTTTTTTGAGGACATAAAATTGTTTGTTCAAACAGAAATCAGTACCAGATAAATCTTCTGTTTTTTTAATTTCAATGATTTTAAATCAGTATAAATGAAACAGTTTATTCATTAAAACGTATAAACAATAAGAGCAATTTTTTTTTATCACACCTAAAATACACTTTCTATTTATTTTATCAAATTTTAGAAGTATAAAAAATAGGAGAGCACTTCGTGCTATTTAAGATTGCTTATGCACTTGTGTAAATTTATTATTATCAATAACTTACAAGGCTACGAAATGTTTTTTTGAAAGCGAGCAGGACTAAAATAAACTTTTTATATTCGGCATCTTGATAGAGGTTTAGTATTATACGTGATTTTAAAATTTTAAAAGTATCGTTTAATTACATGTAGCTACTTAAATACAATTTCACAAAACTTGGATCAAATTCGTTTGTGGCATTTTTTTTGTACTTTCTATTCAATAAAAATAGAACATAAAAGAAATCATCTCTTTACAAAATTGAATCAAGAAAAGCAAAGTACCTCCCCTCATTGAGGGATTTATTAAAGATAATCGCTCCAAACAAGGGAACGTTTAAATTACAATAACTTACATGATTTAAACACATGAAATCATTTTTTATCCATATTTTAATCACGATCACGGCTTTGCTTGGCGCACAAACAGCTGATGCTCAATCATCACCAAAAGTAAATGCCCCCGTAGCCAACTTTAGCATTGACCGTGCCGATGCCATTTATTGTGCAAACGATTCGGTAAAGTTCAGCAATGAATCAACTGGTTACCAAACCCTTCACTGGGAGTTTGGTGATCAAATAGACACTTGGACAAACAGTTCGTCGGGTATTTCCATCATTCACCGTTACAGTGGAGCTGGCGTATTTACAGCTACACTTACGGCTATTGATGCTAGTGGTGCTCAGAACATTTTTACTTTAGACATAACGATCAACCCTGCACCTCAAGTTGAGATTATCGCTTCCAGCGATACTGTTTTTCATGAAGGCAGCAGTGTGGAACTAACCGCACAAGGCGACACGTACAGCAGTGTAGAATGGTCGTCGGGCGAAATAAGCGAAGTTATTATCGCTACCATCGGAGGTGTTTATGAAGTAATCGTTTCCAATACATCAGGCTGTTACAGCAGCGATCAAATTACGGTGGAAGTAATCAAAGATGCCGATAGTTACAAAGTCGCAATTGCCAATAATATTCTGACACCAAACGATGACGGAATTAATGACCTTTTGTTTCTCAACGAGATAGAAGGCTACGAGAATACCATAGATATACAAATTTACAACCAATGGGGCAACTTGGTATACAGCAACGATAATTATAGAAACAACTGGGGTGGCTTATCAAATAACGAAAAAGAATTAGACACAGGCACGTATTACATCATTATTCGTAGCGAAGGCAGAAATGTACAAACGGGTTATATCGATATTATCCGTTAAGGTCCTTCGATCTATTGCCTCACATTAACAATTCGATATTTCATTGAATCGTAAAAAAATATAGAATTGCGTAAGCAACATCAAATAGCATGAAGTGCTTAATATAGATTTACAGAATTGCGTAAGCAACATTAAAAAGGTCGAAGACCTTAGGCAAGGAACAAAATTAACCAACATTAAGAATACTGTATCTCACTAAAGAATATAGATTTACATAATTGCGTAAGCAACATCAAAAAGGTCGAAGACCTTAGAAAACAAAACGCATGAAACAAAAACTCATCATATCCATTATTTTCATCAGTACTTTTTGGACTGTAACTGCTCAGCAATTGCCGATTACGAATCAATATTTGATTAATAAATTTGCATTGTCGCCAGCGTATGCAGGTATCAATAACAATATCGAAACCTTTATGAGTTTTCGACAATCGTGGGCAGGCATCAGCGGTGCGCCTACACTGCAAAACATTGATGTAAATATGCCATACAAAAAACAAAAAATGGGTTTTGGATTAACCATCAATAACGAACAAACAGGTAATTTTAAACACTTTTATACCGATCTAAGTTATGCGTATCGCATCCAAATAGGCAGAAGCGATTCGTACATTAGTTTTGGAATGGCAGCCAAGCTGTATCGCAACCAGATCGATTTATCGAGTGTTATCACTCAAGGTGTAGATCCTCTTATTGCACAAAGTAACACGCTGGTAGGCACAAGCTTTGATGCTTCTGCTGGCGTTTTGTTTAATACAAAGGAATTATACGTCGGGCTAAGTGCACCTCGCATCATTGGGCTACAAGCAAAGTATAAAGGCTCGGAAGGAGCATACACCCAAGCACGCCATTTGCAGGCACATGCCTCTTACGTTATCGAACCAAACAAAACATTTTATATCGAACCGATCGTAGTGGTGCGAACGACATTCAATAGCCCGATACAATTCGATGTAGTTACATTCATGAAAATCAAACAACGCTTATGGACAGCCCTTTCCTACCGACATGGTTCAGGAATTGGATTAAGTGTTGGTGGTGCATTGTCCGACGGCATTGTACTCAACTATTCTTATGAGGCAGGAATAATGGGAGTTTCGAGTATGTCTTCGGGTACGCATGAAATATCCATGGGCTTTTTAATCAAACGATCCGAACGCCGCAAAATGCCAACCATTTTCCCCGAAACGGATGACGAAAAAAATAATAAACTCCAACAAGAAATGGAGAGAAAACTCGCAACGGTAGAGAAAAAGCTAAAATCAGAGGTAAAGAAAAGAGAGCAAAAAATAAGAGAACTAGAAGCCAAGCTAAATGAAATGCAGAAGAATTTCTCCGACATGTCTGCCGAAAATCAACTAAAACAAGATCAGCTAGACATGAGCGCATACGACAAACCTTTTGTACTTGAAAATATTAAGTTTGGAAATAATAGCGACAAGCTTTTTGCTTCGTCTAATCCTGAATTAGATAAATTATGGACAAAAATGAGACGTGCTCCAGAGGCGGAAATCATTATTATAGGCTATACAGACAACAAAGGATCTGTGAAATACAACCAGCGATTGTCGGAAAAACGAGCAATAGCCGTATACAAATACTTAACAGGCAAAGGTGTTGCTAAAAAAAGAATCGTATACAAAGGTTTAGGAGATAAAAATCCACGAGCATCCAATGCCACGACCGAAGGACGAGCACAAAATAGACGTATCGAAGTTGCATTTAAAAAATAATTAATCGCTCCAAACAAAGGAATGATTAAATTTTCAACAACTTATAAGATTTAAACACATGAAAGCAGGTACTAAAATATGGATCATCGCACTACTGACCTTATTCGGTACGACAAGCTTTGCACAACAGCTTACGCCATCGGTGATAGCTAGTGCAGGCATTCAGTCGCAATCGGGCAACAAACGATTGTCGTACACCATCGGGCAGTTGGTCACGCCAAGCTTTCGAAATAATAAAATTCTATCTCAGGGCTTTCAGCAAGCAAACCCGATTATTACTGGGAAAATAAATAAAACAAAACAAACTATTATCCAAAATATTGAAGTTCGTTTGTTTCCAAACCCAACAACCGATAGAGTAACGGTGACGATTCAAAACTCTTCGGAGGAGTACCATGCGCAAGTATTTGATATGATGGGGCGGCAAACACCCGTTCCTATTCAATACGAAAGTACTGGGTCGGGTTATCAAATTCGTATCGATATGGAGCAACTAAGTCCTGGACAGTATTATGTTCGTATTCGCCCCGATCAAACGCATGAGAAAATAGCAGATCTGAAAATCATAAAGAACTAAGGTCTTCGACCTATTTGATGTTGCTTACATATTTATATAAAATCGAAGCAATTAATAGACTGAAAATCAGTAAAATATGGATTTTATTTGTAATATTTCTTAAAAATAAGACATAAACGAAAACAGAACAAATACAAAGCAAGAAATACGCATTCACTTTGTTCTTGAAAAATATAACAACTAGCGAAAATACACAAGCCATGAAAACGCACACAAACTATTTGATATGT
>JAOZTL010000293.1 GCA_029942205.1 Bacteroidales bacterium
TAAACAATTATTTGCACTTTGCGGTATTGAGCGGAAACTATGAGATTACAAAAAAACTTCTGGATCTGGGAATGAATCCCAACGATTCGGCTTATGCTATTTCTGATTATTACGACGCTTTTGAGTGTGCTAAGTTTTCGGGAAATGATAAAATGCTGGAATTACTGGAGACAAAACAAATATCTGAATCTCTTCAAAACTGGTTGGATCTAAAAAACAACGACGAATATAATTTGGTAAATTTCAGAGTAAGCAATATTGTTCGCCCGTTTAAAATACGCATGCTGGATGGAGAAGAAATAAGCAATGAATCGCTTAAAGGGAAAGTTGTTTTAGTCAATTTCTGGGCTACTTGGTGTGGATATTGCCGTGAAGAAATGCCTTCGTTAAACGAACTGGGATTAAATTTTGATCCCGCAGTGTTTCAAATCATAGCTGTTTCGGTAGATACGGATGATCGAGTGCTCGAAATGAACAATTACATAAACGGAAACGAATTTAATTTTACTTATGTTCGTGATCCTAGTCTCACCACATTTTCTAGCTACAGTTGTGGGGTGCCTGGTACATACATTATATCCAAACAAGGCACTACTGTTGCAAAAATAGAAGGTGGAATCGACTGGACTCCCGAAAAATATAAAAAATTAATCCAGTATTTAATTGATTTGAACTAAGGTCTTCGACCTTTTTTGATGTTGCTTATGCAATTTCATCTAGCTTTGGCAAAATATTTGATCTTTAAAACAACTAAGGTCTTCGACCTTTTTGATGTTGCTCACGCAAGGTCTTCGACCTTTTTTGATGTTGCTTACGCAATTCTGTAAAAATCCCAAAAATGAAGAAAATATATAATTCAGACTTCGTCTGTTTTATATTTTAACGATTTATTACACTGCTTGATATAATTGTATGTATTTATGTGTAACTTACTGATCGATATTGATAATTTATCAAAACAACGAAGTCTATAATTGTAAATAGGCTATTAATCTTAAGATTAGACACTTAAACAAATTAAAAACACAGTATTATGAAATTAAAATTTAGAACTCAATTAATGATTCCCAATATTATAGCTTTAGTTTTAATGACTTTTATAGCTATTGTTGTATTTACTAATGTTAACTCATTACTAAAAAACACCAAATTGGTAGAACATACTTATCAGGTAATTGGTACTGGAGATGAATTACTGATGTACATGATTGACCAAGAGACAGGCATGCGAGGTTTTGCCGTAACTGGTGATGATGATTTTTTAGATCCGTATAATGAAGGAGTCGAAAAGTTTGCTTCGCAAATAAGCAAATTAAAAGTTACAGTAGAAGATAATCCTGCTCAAGTAACACACTTAGGCGAAATAGAACGGCAAGCTAATTTGTGGAACAAAGAAATTGCTAAAAAATATATTACTCTACGAAAAGATATTAGAGATGGAGAGGAAAGCAGAAAAGAGCTATTTGTATTAATAGAATCAGGAGTTGGGAAAAAACACATGGATAATGCTCAGACGCTTATTGCTAGATCGGGACTTTCGCAAGCAGCAAAAAATCAAATCATTCTCGATATGACCAATATGAAAACTAGCTTAAGAGGTTTTTTATTGAACAATAAAGAAGAGTATTTGAATCCATATAATAAAGCAAAACTATTACTTGATAGGCACTTAAATGATTATGGTATGAATCAAGCTGTAAAAAATGCAATACAGATTTGGTTAAGCGAATATGCCGAAAAAGTAATTCGTATTAATAGGGAATCAATGAAGAATGCTCAAATAGAAGAGTTGTATGTTTTATTTGGAAAAAAAGAAGGAAAGAAATACATGGATGAAATCCGTAGTTTAATTGCTACCTTTGTTAATATAGAACTGAATCTATTAAAAGAACGACAAGAAGAGGCAGAAAGCACAGCAACGCTAACCAAAAGTTTGCTTGTAATTATCACCTTATTAGCCATCGTCATTTCACTTGTGGTTTTAATAATTATCGTTAATAGAGTGATGTTGCAACTTGGAGGCGAACCTGCCGAGGTAGCCCAAATATCAAAAAAGATTTCAGAGGGCGATTTAACAGGAAACTATCAATTGGATAATCGAAATACAGGGATTTATCATTCCATGATAAATATGTCGATTAATCTTAAAAATAGCATGGTGAATATTCGTAATGCTTCCATCCAAATCGCTTCGGCATCTAACCAACTCAACAATGGCTCGCAAAATATATCATCAGCAGCAAACGAACAGGCTTCGTCGGTAGAGGAGGTGTCGTCTACCATTGAGGAAATGACTTCTTCTATCCAACAAAACTCCGATAATGCACTGCAAACCGAGAAAATATCAAGATTGGCAAGTGCAAGTATTAAGGAAGTAAGTACTGAATCGGAACGTGCAGTTGCAATGAACAAACAAATATCAGATAAAATACAAATTGTAACAGAAATAGCTTTCCAGACCAATATTTTGGCATTGAATGCAGCTGTAGAAGCAGCTAGGGCAGGCGAGCACGGGAAAGGCTTTGCTGTGGTTGCTGCCGAAGTACGAAAACTTGCCGAACGAAGCGGAACTGCTGCAAATGAAATTGTTGATTTCGCAAAAAAATCGTTAGATGCAACAGAACAAACAAATCTTAAATTGGCAGAAATGCTGCCAAAGGTTGAAAAAACAACGCAACTGGTACAAGAAATTTCTGCATCAAGTTCTGAACAAAGCAATGGTGCGAATCAAGTAAATACTTCTGTCCAACAATTGAATAACATTACGCAACAAAATGCTTCCTCAAGTGAAGAAATGGCAAGTAATGCAGAAGAGCTAGCAGCACAAGCAAAACAATTACAAGAAGTTATTGATTATTTCAAATTTGAAGAACAGCATTTTTCATTAAATACGAATATGCAACAAACTAAAAAAAATAAAAAAAAAACAAATACGCCAGTCGTTACTGATGGAGTAAATCTACAAATGCCATCCATTAATGATGACAATTATGAGTCTTTTTAAGCTCTATATTTTAATTAAGAAAAAGTTTGTTGCCATACGAAATAATCAGAAAAAGCTTTGGGCGTTGGAATTTGCTCGTCAAATAGCCCAAACACCGTAGCACCACTACCCGACATGGCAGCATACAATGCGCCCAAGTCGTACAGTTGTTGCTTAATATCGGCAAGCAAAGGGAATTTAGGGAAAATGGATGTCTCAAAATCATTTTGAACATTATTTTCCCATTTTTTTATAGGCATCTGCAATTGTTCTCTTAATAGCAACGAGCGCATTTGTGGCTGAATATTGGCAAAGGCATCTGCTGTTCGGATAGCAATATCAGGCTTTACGAGTAACAAGTGCAAGCCTGTAATATCTACCGACAAGGATTCGATAATTTCACCTCTTCCTCGCCCCAAAGCTGCTTGGTTGTTAATAAAAAAAGCACAATCGCTACCCAAAGATGCGGCATAAGCTTTTAGCTTTTCGTCGGTCAGCTTTAGATCAAAGTGCTGGTTAAGCCCTTTGAGCATAAAAGCAGCATCGGACGATCCGCCGCCTAAACCTGCTCCAAAAGGAATCTGCTTGTGTAAATGGATATGAATAGGAGGCAATTCAAAATCATCGGCAAGCAGACGATAAGCACGCACCACCAAATTGTTTTGCATTGCTCCGTCTACGTGCAAGCCTGTATTGACGAAGCGTAGCTCATCACTTTCGATAAACTCTAGCACATCGCACAAGCCAATAGGCACAAAGCCTGTTTCGAGTTCATGAAAACCATCAGCTCGCTTGCCTAGTACATGCAAGCCGAGATTTAGTTTTGCATTCGGAAATAAAATCATTGGTAAGTAATTAATTTCAGATTTATCTGTATTGATTAAGAAAGCTATTACACAGGGCGTAAGAAATATCAAAAAGGTTGAAGACTTACATTCCTCTCCAATCAGGGACAGGAGTTGGTTGATTATCTAATATTTCTTCTATTTTAGCATCTATATCATCATCAATGGAGTTTACAAACTGAGCCGCCTTCATGTTTTCTTTCAGCTGATCTACTTTGGAAGCCCCAGTGATAACCGTACTCACGTTTGTATTTTTCAAGCACCAAGCCAGAGCCAATTGAGGAAGTGTTGCACCTATTTCGCCAGCAATTTGTTCTAACTCTATGGTACGTAGCACTTTTTCTGCCATTCCTTCCTGCTCAAACCGCTCACGCAACCAAGCATAATTGTCCAAATCTAATCGGCTACCTTTTGGGATTCCTTTGCTGTATTTTCCTGTCAGCAGTCCGCTAGCTAATGGGCTCCAGATGGTTGTTCCTAAACCTAACTCGGTATAAAGATTGGCGTATTCTACCTCAAACCGCTCACGATGAAACATGTTATACTGTGGTTGCTCCATTAGTGGAGGAATAAGGCTCTCACGGCGAGCAATGTGATGCGCTTCACGAATTTGTTCGGCACTCCATTCGCTAGTGCCCCAGTAGAATGCTTTTCCTTGACGAATAACCTGATTCATCGCCCGTACCGTTTCTTCTATCGGCGTATGAATATCGGGACGATGGCAGAAAATCAAATCGACATATTCTGTTTGTAAGCGTTGTAATGCGCCATTTGTGCCTTCGATGATGTGTTTATACGACAAGCCCGTGTCGTTAGGTCCTTCGCCTCCCCAGTATATTTTGGTGGATAATACCAGATTGGAGCGTTTCCAGCCTGCTTTCTTGATTACTGCTCCCATAATCTTTTCGGCTTCGCCTGCGCTGTATGCCTCTGCATTATCAAAAAAGTTTACACCAGCATCTACAGCGGCTTTCATCAATTCATAGGCTTGATTTACATTGGCTTGCGTATGAAATGTTACCA
>JAOZTL010000294.1 GCA_029942205.1 Bacteroidales bacterium
TGGCTGACTACCAAATGGTAGCCAGTACACCTCTCACACCACCGTAAGGTTCTCGTATATGGCGGTTCGTTGTATATCGGCATAAAGACTCTTTATACTTTTGTTCTCATTTACAGCAAGCTAGAAAACTATTACGTTTTTATCTCCATCTATATTGAAACAATACAACGTTCAGTTCTTCTAATATCGGTTGACTTCCTTACAGTGCATTCCTCACCCCAAACCACCTTTACACTTGCTAATGTTTCGTGCTTTAATCTGCGCATATAAAGGACTTACACCCTATGAATATTGAATCAAATACTTTTTTCCCACATAAATTGTAACTTTTAAAGTTATTTGATTATCTTCACTATTCAAGGCACACATATCAAAAAAGTCGAAGACCTTACAACAAAATTCTTTTTAATTATGCATCTTTATTTTTTTTTGTATTTTTGCACGGTTCATTTTATTTAGAAATGGCGATAAGAAAAAATAAATTAATAATTTAAAGCAACAAAATGAGAAACATTTTTTATCTACTCTTAGCAGGAATATTCTTCTTAAGTTCGTGCGAGAGCGCACCCGAAAATCAATTCATAGTTAAAGGAAACTTGGAAAACGGTAGCGGCAAATACATCTCGCTAAGCAAAGCAGAGAACGATGGCAGCATGACCACCATAGACTCTATCACAATAAGCGAAACAGGCGATTTTGAACTTAAAGGAACAGGATCTAATCCAAAATTTTTCTTGCTCAAAAGCTCACCTAACGACATGATTACTTTGATGTTAGACTCTGGTAGTGTAATAAGCATTACTGGCGACTACGACAAACTAAGCGAAAGTGCCACCATCGAAGGATCAGAAGACAGCAAGTACATTCGTGAATTGAATATTCAAATTCAAAAAACGATGACCGAAATTAATGCATTAGGCGAAGTATACAATGCCAATAAAGACAATCCATCAATAGATTCGATTAAAGCCGAACTGGACAAACAATTCGTCAGTATTATAGAAGCACAGCGCAAATATTCTATTGCATTCATTGAGTCGCATCCAGAATCGTTTGCATCATTAGTAGCTTTGTCTCAACAATTTGCTCCTCGGAGTCCTGTTTTTAATGTAAGCGAAGATATGGCATATTTTGAGTTAGTATCCAAAGCCCTTACAGCTAAATACCCTAATTCGGAAGACGTAAAAGGACTAAATGATTTCTTGGTTCGTGTGAAAAATCCACAAGAAGAAGCTGCTCCTGCTGGCTCAATCCCTGTGGGCACTGAAGCTCCAGAGATAAACTTACCATCCCCAAACGGCGAAATGGTTAGCCTTTCATCTTTGCGTGGCAACTACGTATTGCTTGACTTTTGGGCAGGCTGGTGTCGCCCTTGTCGTGCCGAAAGTCATAATTTAGTCCAAAATTACAAAAGATACAAAAGCAAAGGCTTTGATATTTATCAAGTATCGCTAGACGAAACCAAAGAAATGTGGGTAAATGCTATCGAAAAAGATAAAGTAGGCAAATGGAAACACGTAAGCGACTTAAAATACTGGCAATCAGATGCAGCAGCATTGTATAATATTCGCTCTATTCCTGCCAATTTCTTGTTAGATCCTGAAGGAAAAGTAATTGCAAGTAATCTGCGTGGTGCAGCTCTTGGTGCAAAACTCAAAGAAATTTACGGCTATTAAGGTCTGCGACCGTTTTATGTTTCTTACGCAATATAGATTTACAGAAATTGCGTAAGCAACATTAAAGAGCACAAAGAGCAAAACGTATCGTATTTATAAAAAAGCTTATAGGCAAAAAGTCTACAAGCTTTTTTTTATTTCAACATACCACTCAATCATTTGTAAACCAACTTGAAAAAACAGAACTTAGGCTTTTAATATTTAAAACAAACAATAATGAACCAAACAAAAAAGAAACGAAAAAAGCGAATAAAAAAGTCTACTAAAAAACAAATAAAACTCTCCCTTTATATTGCCCTAGCAGCGATTCTTATTATTTTTATTCAGGCATTTATTACAAGCGAAAGTGATAAATTTTCGAGCAAACTAAGCGATGCATTCCAAGAAACAGTCATAACACTTAATTTCACTGCAACCGACTATTCACAAGTAGGCATCATTTCGCCCAACTTGAAACTCAGCAAAATACAAGAAGGCTACCCAAAAATTGACACAAAATACGATGAAATAGAAACATACTCAGGCTTTCACTTGTCTTATAACGAAAAGCACGAGCAAGCCAATTGGGTTGCTTACATCCTGACCAAGAGGAAAGTACGCAACGATAAAGTAGACAGAACTAATAACTTTCGGTGCGATAAAAACATTAGCAGTACTTCTGCCGAATTGAGTGATTACAAAGCAAGTGGCTACGACAGAGGGCATTTAGCTCCTGCTGCCGACATGCACTGGTCAAAAAAAAGCATGAGCGAATCTTTTTTGATGAGCAACATGAGTCCACAGGAAGAGGCATTTAATCGAGGAATTTGGAAAGAACTTGAAGGACAAATTCGAGACTTTGCAGTAGAAAATAAGCGAATATACGTAATTACGGGGCCTGTATTTAAACAAAATAAGAATCCTATTGGCGACAATAAAGTTACCGTGCCTGGCTATTACTACAAAGCAGTGCTAGACATTTCGCCGCCAGCATACAAGAGCATTGCCTTTTTACTCAAAAACGAAAAAAGCGACAAGGATTTAGAAAGCTTTGCGATGTCTATCGATCAACTAGAAGAATTTAGTGGTATCGACTTTTTCTATTACGTATCCGACTCAACGATCAATCAAATAGAAGCGAATTTCAAAATCAGTGATTGGAATTTCTGAACGATACCTCACAAAAAAAAAGCTACCTGTCGTTCCAAATAGCTTTTCAATTTTCAGTCCATTCCATGTCGTGATCGTTCATTCGTTGTTTTTCCATATTTTTCTAGCTCCTATTAATTGTAAAATTATTTTTTAATAAATTATTGATTATTACAATTTAGTACATGTACATAAGCAATATCAAAAAGATCGAAGACCTTAGATCAAGCGAGCCATCATTTGTTTCGGAAGCGAAAATGTGTTGCTATCCCTATAGTACATATCCAGTTCCCAAAGGCGATTTTTGTGCGACCATTTACTGTGTACTTTTTTCCCTGATGGTTTCCGATAATAACTCCATTTAGGCAACTCACGTTCAATAGGCATTCTGGCTTCCACCAATTTACGAAGCGTACTTCGCGAGTATCGTCCCACGCCTTTAGCAAAAATAAAGTGTGCAATTGCCAATTTTCGGCTTCCTTCCAAATTAGATATTCGTTTGGCCGATTGTAAAGCCTTCTCAAAATCCTTACGCAACAAGCGATCGGCTTCAGTGCGAGATATTTGAGCAGAAAAACTTTCATTAGGTAAAATAATATGTCCATAACCAATCGTGCGGTATCCTGCGGGGCAAGAGTACGCTTTTCCGTTAGCAAAACCCTCATGTTGCTTAATTACTTCAATGGTTTCTTCGTAATACAAATTCCATTCGGCATCGGATAATTGTCGAGTCATTTCTTTCTCTACTGCCCAAACAGACCTGTGAGTCATATAAAAGTCCCCTGTAATGTTTTCTATATAATGATGATTAAATGGCGATAACAGAACGGTCAATTCTATTAATAAGGTTATTGAAATTAAATTTTTCATGTCGTCTATTTCTTATTCGTTTTTAATGTTAAAGTAGAGTTTCCATTTTGCTTGTCTAAAAAAATACAATAATCCCGTATCTCATGTTTTTAAAATTTTCTAGTTTTCGGATTTGTTTTTCCAAACAAAACAAAACGAAATAAATTTACTCTACTCTAATAATTTTAATTTTTACTTTATTATTAATTATTTACTTATTAATTATTTTTCATTTTTAATAAATCTATTCTAAGTCTTTAAACCATTTTTTTTAATTATTATTCGTTTTATTTTCTATTAATTCAAATAATAAAAATGATTTATGCAAATATAAGCATAAATAAATACTATTTCCAAATTTTTTTCTAACTTTTTTTCATTAAAATATAAATTAATCATTTTATTAACAATAAAAACAGCCTTTTTTTAGTATTAAAATTAAATAAAGTACTAATAAATAGATCTTCACGTAATCAGCTGACAATAAGGGTTTAAGTGTTTTTATTGTTGATTTATTTATATAAAAACATGGTTAAAATATTAATTAAATTAATACTAAAAAAAGATTAAAAAAAATATTTTTTTTTATTTTTTTTTAATGAAAAAAGAGTATTTTTTAGAATTATTTATGTGTTTTTAGTGATAATTTAATCCTTAAAAATGCCTAAAACGTCATTTTTTTGTTTTATCTTATTTTTTATGAAAAAATAACACTTATTATTATCTTTTTAATGTTGCTTACACACGAATAAAATACGTTCTTAACCATAAAGTATTAAAAAACAATTAAAAACTTAATTTTATCCATCTTTTTAGAAAAAAAATCAGCATATTTTAGACTAAAAAAGTATTATTATTAATAAAAGCTCTTTTGACTTTTACTCTTATGATAGAACAATAAATAAATGTTTTAACAGAGATTTACAACTTCGTAAAGTAAAATCATAAAAAAACAAGAAAAAAACACCAATTAAAAGCATAACAAACTCCACTTGCCTATTTCAATCATACTTTTATTCTGGCATACAAGAATTTTATCTAGCAAGAACAGCAATTCAGAGCTTGGGACAACGATTCGCAGTTTGAGAATAACAATTGTCACTGAATTGCATGAATTTACAGAATTGCGTAAGCAACATTAAAAAGGTCGAATAAAGGTTCAACTAGTAAATGCAACGTTTCAAACGGCTAATTG
>JAOZTL010000295.1 GCA_029942205.1 Bacteroidales bacterium
AAGCTAATCCATTCGTTTAATCCTCCATTCACAGTGCCTATCCATATTGTTTCTTCGGTATCTTGAAAAATAGAGCGTATCTGATTAGAACTAAGACTTTTAGGGTCATAGGGATTATGTCTAAAAACATTTAAATCTTCTGCTGCACGATTCCATTTATTTACGCCTCCCAATTTTGTTCCTATCCATAAAATATTAGAATGATCGACAAAAATAGAAAGTATATGATTGGTTCTCAAACTATAAGGATTAGAAGCATCATGCCGATACGTTTGAAAAAAATCATTAGAAGAATCATAGTAACTTAGTCCATTTTCTGTTCCAACCCATAAAATATTACTTTG
This sequence comes from Bacteroidales bacterium, assembly GCA_029942205.1. GTDB lineage: Bacteria > Bacteroidota > Bacteroidia > Bacteroidales > JAOZTL01 > JAOZTL01. The sequence goes on from JAOZTL010000295.1 coordinate 345, forward strand.
ATCAACAAGCAAACTTGTTATGTGATTGTCGGCAAGTCCTGTCTGCTTGTTTGCTTGATAAAGAGTATGCTCATCTGTATGAACATTATATTTTATAAGTCCATCGTTTGTTCCGATCCATAGTATAGAATCGGAAGAAAAATGAATGGTGTGTATTATATTATCTTTAATTGGTAAAAAATTAAATTTATTATTGAAGATTTCTTGTTTGGTGTCAAATAAAGATAAACCATTATTAGTCGCAATCCAGAGTTGATTTTTTCGTAAAATTAGTTGATTTATTTTATTACTAGGTAAGCTGTTAGTGTCATTTTCCTTATGTTTATACTGTTTTATTTTTTTACTTTTCAAATCGAATTGATTGAGACCATCAATTGTTCCAATCCAAAGAAAATCAGTACTTTCATAAAAACAAGAAACATTGTTATTCGACAACCCATTGGTTGTCGTATAACTTTCAAATCGACTGTGGAGTTTGTCATATTTACTAAAACCTTGTCCGTCTGTTGCGATCCAGAGTGTTTGTTTTTGCGACGAAGTATAAATTGTATTTAAAACATTGTCGCTAATGGTATTTTTGTCTTTCAGATTGTGGCGGTAGTTATTTATCTGATAACCATCGTACTTGTTTAATCCATCGATGGTCGAAAACCACATAAATCCTTTTTTATCCTGACTAATACCATTGACGCTACTTTGTGTTAAACCCTCTTCAAGTGATAAATGGGTGAATTTAAGTGTTTTACGTTGCGATTTGCTTGTAGAAACGATAAATAGTAAAAATACACTCAAAATCAATATTTTAGCTATTGATTGATGTATAGAGACAGTGTTGAAATTCTTGGAATAGTTTAGTATCATGATAGTAAGTAATAAGTAAGCGACATCAAATAGGTTAAAAACTTTAATATACAAAATTTAAACCAAATTAATTGTATTATTAATTGTAATCGTTTTGTACAAGTGCGTGAGCAACATTAAATAGGACGAAGTGCTTAGAAACACACAGGCAATATTAAACAGATGAAGTATTTACAAATGCGTGAGCAACATCAAATAGCACGAAGTGCTTACAAATGCGTGAGCAACATCAAAAAGGTCGAAGACCTAAAAACGGGCATCTGATTTTTTTGTTGCAACATTCGATTCACTATTGCTGTACCAGCCTACTTTTATTTCTGTATTTTTCGGAAAATCGAAGTCAGGAACAAGCGGTTTTATGTCTATTATTGGCGTATTATTTAGTATGTCAATATTTTTTATGTAAATTATATTTTCGTCTATTTTTTCTATTTCGAGTACCGACATGCCAATCGCATTGGGGCGCACAGGCGCACGTGTTGCAAAAATCCCATGCTTTTTATTATCCAAAAATGGCTTGACTAATAAACTGCTTTTCGTAACTTTATGTAAGTGATAAAGTAAAACGAGGTGGCTAAATTCGGATAATCCATGCAGACCATCTGCAAATTCCTGATAAACAACTAATTGCCCAGGTATCGAATAATTACTACTTGGCTGAATGGGCATGTCTAGAGGATCTGAAAATGTAGAAACGACGTGTCCAATTGCCTGAAAATTAATGTTTTTCATTGGTTTAAGCTTTGTAAGCTGTTACTATTTAATTACTCTCCTATAATTTTGACTAAAACTCGTTTACGGCGTTTTCCATCAAATTCGCCATAAAAAATCTGCTCCCAAGGACCAAAATCTAAGCGTCCTTTCGTTATAGCCACCACTACTTCACGCCCCATAATAGTCCGTTTCAGGTGTGCATCGCCATTGTCTTCGTAAGTGTTGTGATTGTATTGAGAATGAGGCTTTTCAGGTGCTAATTTCTCCAGCCAATTTTCATAATCTTGATGTAAACCAGATTCATCGTCGTTGATAAACACGCTTGCAGTGATGTGCATCGCATTGACGAGTACCATGCCCTCCTGTATCCCGCTCTCCGAAAGGCAAAGCTCTACTTCGGGCGTAATATTTATTAATTGTCGGCGTTGGTGGGTTTCAAACCATAATTCTTTTCTGTATGATTTCATTTGTATTATTTTTTATTGAAAATTATGTTCTTATATAAGTAAGGACGAAGACTTTAAATGAAAAGAAGCCCAATGAATGGATTCTTCAAAAGTCTGAATATCAATAGAATGAGGCAGCCATTCCATGCGTATTATTTTTTGAGATGCACTTTTATATTCTTTTCGTAGCAAATGATAGTTTTTATTTGGATTAATAATTTTGTCTTTATCGCCCAAAATAACCATGCGAAGAGGAGAATTAAAGTCTTGTTTTTTAGGTAGTTTCATCTCAATACTGGTCATTGCAAGCGCAGGATTGAATAGGAGGGAGGGGATTTGTAATTCGGCAGCCAAATAAAGCCCTAATAACCCACCCATTGAACTTCCTACAATGAATTTAACTTGCTCGGTATTAGCAAAATGCAGTAATAATAAGTAAGCATCCGTTTCGTTTCTATAATCGAGATGCAGAGCTATTGGATCTAATCCTGCTTTTGCTAATATTTCTAGCTTATCTTTACGTGGTTTGCTATCGAGACCATGAATATAAAGTGTTTTCATCTACTCTAATTTCGTAAATTATTGAAAATTAATGATTTATTGTGTTTAAAAACTAAAATACGGCTTTGCTCTTGATTGTTAAGCCTCCTGTTTGTTCTACCCAAATAGTTAAAATATCGCCTTGGACTACTTTTTTATGAACAGCATTTCCATAAGTACTTCTTATTCCTGCTTTTTGTGCTTTTTCTTTGTCTGTAAAGTAACTCATGAGTTCTTGTACATGTTCTTTGTATTTATTGGCTTCCATGCCGTATACTTCTGATTCTGCTTTATTAAAAATGTACGGAACATCACTCGTGTCAGTTAATGCTAGCGGAATACCTTCACTTTGAGGGATTAACTCGCTAAAAATACGATACGGAAGCACAATATTACGCTTGCTGCCTGCTTCTATTTCGCTAAAATCAAAATTTAACACCAATGCATCGAAATAAATGTCGCTTCCTTTTAGCATGATTTGTTGCGGCTTTTGGGTGTATTTGCCTGTTGCTGCATCAAAATAGCGAATTTCTAACACACTTGTATTGATTGTTTCATTTACTTCAAGTGCCTTAATCTCAGCTACTTTATAGCGCTTGTCCAATTGTTTGAGTACACTTTTTAGCTCTTTTATTTTTTGTTGATTAGCCAAAAAGTCATCCATGGATTTAAAGCCATTCGACATGCCAACCAAAAACGCCAAAAGAATAAATACAATCAATAAAACAGGTAAATTTGCTATAATTTTTCCAAATATTTTAACTATTTCATCAGCAATGATGTAAATTTGTTCCATGAATGGCGTTCGTGCTTTGTTGTTATTTTGTGCAGCAGCATGGGCTAATTGTCTTATTCTTAATGAATTTATTACCGAAAAAACAATAAAGGCTATAAATCCACCGATTAAAATTGAAATTCCGCTTGCTGTGGTGAATAAAAACAGTAAAAAATTGGATATTGGCTCTAAAAACCAGTTTATTTCTTTTAAAATTAGATAAATATCATTCATAATACATTGTTCTTTAGATGACTACTCTTCAATAATTTCAATTCCACCTTTTGTGCGAGTAATTATTTTGTAAATAATATCTTTTTCAAAGGATTTTATTTCGTGTACATCATGCACCATATTTCCAAAAGCATTTTTATCTTTTTCTATTTCACCTGATTTTACTTTTGCAAATAACTCACTCAGTACTTGTTTGTTGGTGTTATCCAAATTGGCTTGTGCAAAAACTTGAGGAAAACCATTTTGATCGTAAACCGAAGTGAGATCGAAGCCATCGGTAGGTGCTATTTCGTCGGTATAGATTTTGTATGGGAAAGCAAGATAGCCTCCGTCAGCGGCAACTACTTGAAAATCAAACGATAACTCACGACCTTCTAATTTGTGTTCTACCTGCCCAATTAATGTTCCATCGGCATCATAAAATTTAGCTGCTAAAGTGATCGAATCTTCTGTTTTTTCTCTGATAATGAAGCGAATAGGTGAATGTTCGGCTTTTAAATTATCGATTTTTAATTCTAGTTTTACGATTTCTTGTTCTTGTATTTCTTGATAATTTGTTAGATAATAAGTTACTACAGAAGCGATTATAGCTATAACAACAAGTGCGATTAATAATTTTTTCATGTCTTTTATATTTTGTAAGTTATTGAAATTTAGATTTTTAACTTTTTTGATGTTATTTGTGTAATTCTGTAAAATCTTGTAATTTAATGAAATACAGGACTATTTGGCCTAATTTTGTTATTAAGGTCAAAGACTTAAATAATAAAGCGTTGAGCTATTTTCTTTACGAAATAATTGTGCTGCAACACGTTGAATATCCGATTGATTAATTTTATTGTATTTCGCTAAAATTTGGTTTTGCAAATCAGCATCTCCCATTAGTTCATAAAAAGCCAGCTCCATGGCTTTGTGCAAAATGCTTAG
>JAOZTL010000296.1 GCA_029942205.1 Bacteroidales bacterium
ATTTTGAGCTATTTTTTTTAAAAGTCACTACTTTTATACGCCATCAAAAATTTATAAGAAAAAATTTGGAATTGATCACAGTATCTTACTTTTCTCTTTAGTATAAAATCTTTATTTTTAAGGCATTAATTAGAACTACAAAAAGTTTATTGTTTTTTTTGAAAAAAAAAGCAAATTGCTTGTTTCAGTCCAAAATATTTTTCTATATTTGCAACGCAAAAAAATGGTGGATGTAGCTCAGTAGGTTAGAGCACTGGATTGTGGTTCCAGGGGTCGCCGGTTCAAATCCGGTCTTCCACCCAAAAACAAAAAACACCATGTTGAACAATTGTTAGGCATGGTGTTTTTTTTGATTATAATAGACCTACAAGCGGGATCATGTTAAAAAAAGCTTTTGAAGCCTTTTTTATGTTCTAAAATTTTCGACCTTTTTATCATTATTCACACACTTGTGTACAGACTTCGTCTGTTTTATTATTTTCACTCATCGATATAGCTATATTTTAATGATTGCTTACATTGCTTGATATAATTGCATTAGGCGTAACTTGCCGATTTACATTAATAATTTATCGAAAAATGTCCATAAATAAATATCAAAATATACGAAGTCTGTAACATCAATAAGACGAAGACCTTATTTCAAATCGTTGATAATAATCTCCAAATCATCTCTAAAATGAGGTAGTGTAGTTTTGATTAATTTCCACACTTTTTCGTAATCAATCCCCAGCGACTCACTAGAAACTCTGCTCCTAGATTCCGCCAAACGTTCCCAATCAATAGCAGTATATGCTTTTTTAAGTGCTACGCTTAATTTATTATTAAATTCATCAATCAATATCAAATTCATAATAATAGCATCATAACGCATTTCATCTTTCCGTATTTCCTCGATATTGTTACACGATTCGGAAAAGCGTAAAATTTTTCCTGTTGCCAAATACATGGTTTTTAAAAATGGTAAATCATTATCAAACATAATTGTTGTTTTTAAAATTTCTCTATTCATTCAAACTTTTCGTAAGCAAAAAAAACATAACGATTAAATCAGTAGTCTTACATTTTGTTTTCATAATTATTGTAGCATTTTAGTATAATTCTCCGTATGACCGTTTGAAGCAGTCATACGGATATTTACAACCAAATTTACTTGCTTATAACACTCAACCCCAGCTCGTTTAATTGCTCCGTTGCAATATTGGCGGGCGCATCAATCATCATATCACGCCCAGAGTTGTTTTTTGGGAATGCGATCACTTCACGGATAGACTTCGATCCATTGAACAATGCCACCCAACGATCAAAACCAAAAGCTACGCCTGCATGTGGTGGTGCTCCATACAGAAATGCCTCCATCAAGAAACCAAACTGGCTCTGCGCCTCTTCGTCGCTAAAACCTAAGAGTGTAAACATTTTTTTCTGCAATTCGGTGTTATGAATACGTACCGATCCGCCGCCAATTTCGTTTCCATTAATAATCAAATCGTACGCATTTGCTTTCACGCTAGCAGGATCGCTATCCAGCAAGTGCAAGTGTTCGGGCTTAGGTGCTGTAAACGGATGGTGCATGGCTTGGAAGCGTTTGTTTTCGTCATCCCATTCGAGTAGCGGAAAATCCACCACCCAAAGAGGCGCAAATGTATTCTTATCCATCAGCCCTAGGCGTTGTCCCATCTCCAAGCGAAGCTCCGAGAGAGCCGCAAGTGTTTGCTTTTTATCGCCCGACATCAACAACATCAAATCGCCTGGCTTGGCTTGCAAGGCATTTGCCCATTTTTGCTGTTCTTCTTGCGAGTAAAATTTATCTACCGATGATTTAAAGCTTCCATCGGCGTTGCATTTAGAGTATACCAAGCCCTTTGCTCCTATTTGAGGTTTCTTCACAAAATCAATCAATTTGTCGAGTTGTTTGCGGGAATAGCTGGCACAGCTTTCGGCACAAATAGCACCTACATATTCTGCATCATCAAACACTTTGAAATTTAAGCCTTTCACCGTTTCGCTCAAATCGTTTATTTTCATTCCGAAGCGTGTATCGGGTTTATCGTTTCCGTAGCTGTTCATTGCCTCATCGTAAGTCAAACGAGGAAAATCACCATCGTAATCAATCTCTTTCAAGGTTTTCAATAAGTGCTTCGCCAAACCTTCAAACATTTGGATCACATCCTCTTGCTCCACAAAAGACATTTCGCAGTCTATTTGTGTAAATTCGGGCTGACGATCGGCACGCAAATCTTCGTCTCTAAAGCATTTCACGATTTGATAATAACGATCAAATCCACCGATCATCAGCAATTGCTTAAACACTTGTGGCGATTGAGGCAAGGCATAGAACGTTCCTGCATTCATTCGTGAAGGCACAACAAAATCACGTGCGCCTTCGGGTGTCGATTTAATCAACACGGGAGTTTCGGCTTCGATAAAGCCATTGCCGTCTAAATAGTCACGTACGTGTTTACTCATTTTGTGGCGCAAAAGCATTCCTTTTCTCACTTCGGGGCGGCGCAAATCTAAGTATCTAAATCGCATACGAATATCGTCGCCTCCATCCGTTTCGTCTTCGATGGTAAATGGTGGCACTTCCGATTTGTTTAGTACACGTAACTCATCGACTATTATTTCAATATCGCCAGTAGGTATTTTTTTGTTTTTATTACTACGCTCCGAAACGTTTCCTATTACTTGAATAACAAACTCACGCCCTAGCTTTTGTGCCTCATCGGCAAGCGAAGCATTTTTGTTTAAATCAAAAACGAGCTGTGTGAGTCCGTATCTGTCACGCAAATCAACAAAAGTCATTCCTCCCAATTTCCGTACTTTTTGCACCCAGCCACTTAGTGTTACTGTTTGGTCAATATTCTGAAGCGACAATTCGCCACACGTATGCGTTCTATACATATTTTTTTTTTTAAAGTCTTCGCCTTTTTTGATGTTGCTTACGCAATCGATTATTTTATTGTAAATATATAAAAAGCCTAGCATAAAAACTAAGCTAATTAAAAACTAAGGTACTTAGCGGATTTATTAATTGACTGATAATAAGAATTTTAATATCAGTATTCTTTTGTAAATCACCGCTTAGTACCTTTTTATACCGAGCTCTATAAGGTAAAAAAAAAGTCGAAGACCTGATTATTCCAGCTGCGAAAATAAAAAGAAATTAAATAAATCAAAAAACTTATTCTTTTTTGTACTTTTGTTGTTTTGGATAAAGTCGCCTCTCCTGAGAAGGAGGACAAAATTAAGTTGATAATTATTTATTTATAAAATTATTGATTAAGAAAGTATTTTCACTCTTGCGAAGCCCAGACGCTCGAATGTCCTACGGATGATTCGAGGTCTTAAACTAGAGCAATATCAAAAAGGTCGAAGACCTCGCCACATGAACAAACGAAAGCTAAAAAAAGCTTGGGGTAGAATCAAGCATCTCCCTTCCCATCCACGTCTTTTGCCTTACCTTCGCAACAAGGTGATGTATTTGAGTACAAAGCTACGAAAAAACACACAAGTAGCGCATCCGAGTACGATTATGCTGGAGTTGAGTAATCGGTGTAATTTACGGTGTACCACCTGCCCACGTGAGTATGCTTACGGAAAGGAAATGGATCAAGGTTTTATGGAATTGAGTCTGGCAAAAAAGATTATTGACGAAACATGGATTTACTTAGATTCGATAGGGCTTACAGGCATGGGCGAAACGTTTATGTATCCTCATTTGCTCGAAGTGGTCGATTATATTCAATCAAAAAACAAGGGCATCATTCTTTCGTTATCCACCAATGCGATGCTGCCCAATTTTATCGAGAAAGCAAAATCCATTATCGGAAAAGTGGACAGCCTGCAAATATCCATCGATGGGCTACACGAGGTGTACAACGGTATTCGAGTGAATGCAAGCTTTACGATACTCGATAGTCACTTGAGGGAGTTGATGCTTTTGTGCCAAAACAGCAAAACGGACTTGATGCTCAATATGGTGATTACCAAAGAGAATTACCATCAAATGTACGACATGCTTCCGTATTGCCAGCAAATAGGCATTCGCTACATTCACTTCATGTCGTTCAATTTGGCGGCTGTTACCGACATCGATTTGTCTTATTATGATTTTTATCAAACGCCCGATTTCTTGGTACAATGGAAAAAGCTAGAGCAAGGAAAAAAAGAGTTTTTGGAGATAGAGGTTACGAATTGGGATTTTTATCAGCAGAATGAGTTTCGTCGTTGTCCGTTTCCGTGGACACACTTCTATGTTTCGTGGGATGGCTATGTGCCGCCATGCTGTGCCAAGCCTTTCCCGAAAGAGTTACACTTTGGTAATGTAAACGATAGTGGATTGATGCTAGTGCTCAATAGTCCGTCTTTTCAGCAGTTTCGCCAGCAATGGTACGATAACGAAACGCCTGACTTCTGCCATAAATGCCATTTTGTAGATTTAAAAGGTCTTCGACCTGTTTGATGTTGCTCACGCAAAGTCTTTGACTTATTTGATGTTGCTTACCTTATAACAATGATTGGACAAAACGAACCACACAGTAATAATTCAGTATTTTACTGAATCGTCGGAACTTATACGAAAACCGACGCATCAAGGTATTGTAGACGCTTGATGGTCTGCCACAAAGATCTTGTGCATCCGCAGAATCTTAGAGCGTAAAATCCGAGTGTGCATCCTCTTTGTCGCCCATTCTCAACAGATAATCGGTATTTCGTTGCTTCAAAATCGATGTTTTTAGCTTCAAAATGGGTATTATAATTCCCGCAAAGCTTGTTCCTAGGTTCTGCAATGGGTGTTCCTGAAAACCGTTAAGCAC
>JAOZTL010000297.1 GCA_029942205.1 Bacteroidales bacterium
CCTAGAACATTTTTGTTGCCCGATCAAACATGCCGTGTAGGTAAGCGATTGCCATGCCGTAATTGCTCACTGGCACACCAGCACGGATGGCAGGCTGCAATCGGTTTTTCAGTTGTCGTTGCGTAACCACGCAGCCACCGCACTGTATCACCATGGCATAGTTTTCGATAGGAAGTGGACTGGGATCAAAACCCGCTACGGTGTCAAATTCAAGCGTCTTGCCCGTGTATTCTCGTATCCAGCGTGGGAGTTTAAACCGCCCGATGTCTTCGCAGCTAACTTGATGCGTACACGATTCCAAGACCAACAGCCGATCGCCATCTTTAAGTTTCGACAAGTGCGGAGTGCCTTGCAAGTATGCCTCAAAATTGGCACGAATACGAGCAAACAACACACTGAAACCTGTCAGAGGAATATCGTCGGGAATCAGTGGATTTACCAACGCAAAAGCTTGACTGTCGGTAACCACCAAATCGGGGCGAATACCTTTTGCCATAAAATCGCTTATCTCGGTTTCCTTCACCACCACACAAATTGCATCCCTGTCCAGCACATCACGCAAAGCCATTACTTGAGGCAGAATCATCCGTCCTTCGGGGGCTTCCGAGTCTATCGGGGTGATTAATAAAACCAAATCTTTTGCTTTCACCAAGCCCTCAAAAAGCGACGGTTTGACGTAAGCAGTTGGCAGAATTTCACTTTTTAATAAATCAATCACTGGCTGTCGGTAATCATTCTGCAAGCAATGAATGTCCAAAACTGTCTTGTTGTAAGTCGTTTCGAGTTGTTGTTTTAAACTTTGGAAAATGGGCGTATTATTTTTTTTGTTATGAATCAGAACATAAGGCAAGTTGATCAAATCGAATTGCTTGATAAGCTTTTTCTCGGTTTCATCAAACTGGTTATTAGACAAAATCAACACCGCCAAGTCTATTTGTTGAATGGTGCGAAAGGAACGTTCGATGCGCTTTTTGCCCAATTCTCCCGAATCATCCGTGCCTGCCGTGTCAATCAACACGCAGGGACCAATACCAAAAATCTCGACACTCTTTTTTACCGGGTCGGTGGTGGTGCCTGCTTGCTCCGAAACGATAGCGGTGTCTTGTTGTGTCAATAAATTGATGAACGAACTTTTGCCATTATTCCGTCGTCCGAATATGCCGATATGCGGCTTTAAATCTTTTCCTTTTGCCATATTTGTTGTGTTATCTTATAATTATACCCACCTAAATCCTCCCCTAAAAAGGGAGAACTTTGCCGCCGTTCAACTTTTAAATACTTTTTTTAACAATAAATTCATTAAGCAAAAAATAATTGTTAAAACACCATAGCCTCCTCAAGTAGAAGCCTTTCCCATTTAAGGAGAAAGGTTTGGATAGGAGTATATCTTGCGTAAACACATCCAAAAGGGAGGAAAATTCCCTTAATAATAAAGATCACGTTCGCCAGCCCTTATTTTATCTAATCGTTTTCGGATGTTCTCTTCTTGTTTCTCGTCATTAAGTTGCGTAATGTTTTTATCAATCACCCGCCAGCCCTTTTCTGCAATTTCGGGAGAAGCATAATCCATGATGTACTCCGCCAAAGTAAGAATTGCATTAGGCGTACAGTACCTTTTGATGAAACCAGGAACAGAAAACTCCATAAAATGCTCGCCCGTTCGCCCCAAGCGGTAGCACGCCGTACAAAAAGAAGGCAGATATTCATCATCGATCAATTCGTCGATAACTTCAGCCAACGACCGTTCATCGTTGATCGTAAACTGCTCCTTGTTTACGTTTTGCTTCTCGACAACATCTTCGGCATAAGCACCCAGTTCTATTTTAGTACCAGCATCAATCTGTGAACAACCAAATTGCAGCACCTCCTTACGAATAGCTTGAGGCTCACGTGCAGTAAGAATCAATCCCGTGTAAGGCACAGCCAAGCGCAATACAGCTACCAGCAGAGTGAAATCATCATCATTTACTTGGTATTTTGGATCTACCTTAAAATCGTCCACATCCGTAATGCGAGGAAACGAAATGGTGTGAGGACCTACGTTGTAGCACGCTTCCAAATGGTTAGTGTGTCGTACCAAAGCCATCACCTCAAACCGCCAATCGTATAAACCAAACAGCGCACCAATGCCAACGTCGTCCAGCCCAGCTTCTTGTGCCACGTCAAGCGCAACCAGCCGATGATCATAATCTCGTTTTTTTCCTGCTTGATGGTAGTGTGCGTATGCCTCAGGATGGTAAGTTTCTTGAAATATTTGATACGTCCCTATGCCCGATTCTGCCACTTTACGGAATCCCTCCATATTCAATGGAGCAGCATTGATGTTTACTCGTCGAATTTCGCCATTACCTTTTTTTACTTGATACACGGTGCGCACCGTTTCAGCAATATAATCGGCATTATACTTTGGGTGTTCGCCATACACCAAAATCAATCGTTTTTGTCCATTTTCTTCCAGAGCTTCCACATTTTCGATAAGCTCTTGCTGGTCGAGCGTTTTTCGTACTGCTTGTTTATTACTCGTCCGAAAACCACAGTACGAGCAATTGTTGGTACACAAATTACCAACGTACAAGGGCGCAAACAACACAATTCGATTGCCGTATACCTTTTTTTTTAGCAAGCGTGCACCTTGCTTTATTTCTTCAATCAGCTCAGGATCTTTGGTATTGGCTAATTCTGCTACTTCTGCTAAGTTTAGCCTGTTCTTGTCGAGCGATTTACGAATGATGGCACGTACTCGTTCGGGACTAGATTTTGCTGCATGCAAGTAATCCCAAATTTCTTTCGGATCGATGAACGTTTTCTGTCGTTCATCAGCTATTTGATACGTTTCTGGAGTAAATTTCATTTTTTCCCAATTTCGTGAATGGTTTTGATTATAAGGTTTTTTACCTTTTTGATGTTGCTTACACACTTGTGTCAGTCTCATTAAAAAGGTGAAACCTTTAAAACAAAGATATACTTTTTTTGCTTATTTTTTATTGCTTTATCCTTTTTATCGAGATGATTATAATCATTCCAAAACATGACTTTTCGCATGATTTTATTTTTAACTTCTTCGTACCTTTATTGCATAATTAAATATTTACTTATACTGAATTGCTGTTATAATTATGATAGCATTTCAGTATACAATAATTTCACACAAAAGCAACATCAAACAGGTCGAAGACCTTAAAAATGATTAAGATATGGATAGAACAAGAGAATTAATTCAATCGGTAATCCAGCAAAAAGGAGCAAAACGTCAAAGTTTGTTACCGATTTTGCAAAGTATCAAGGCGGATAAAAATCATATCAGTAAAGGAGATATGATTGAAATAGCACAAGCATTAGATCTAAATTCGGCAGAAGTGTACGGAACAGCTTCTTTTTATTCATTTTTAAGCACAAAGCCATTAGGAAAGTATGTCATTCGTGTTTGCAAAACGATTGTGTGTGATATGCAAGGAAAGCAGGAAATTATAGAAACAATGGAAAGCATTCTGAAAATAAAAGTAGGCGAAACGACCATTAATCAAAAATTCTCGTTGCTGACCACCAATTGCTTAGGCTGGTGTCATAAAGGACCTGTAATGCTTATTAATGATAAAGTGTATACCGAAATGACTCCCGAAAAAGTGAGTGAAATCTTACACGATTATATTCGTAACAAATGAAGGTCTTCGACCTCTTTGATGTAGCTTACGCACTTGTACAGAACTATCTTTATTCCATTGAAAATAATCGTTTTTTATAAGGTGGGTAATTAAAACGTGAGTAACACGAACAATATTAAATATTTCTGCAAAACAAAGAAAATTATGGGAAATAATACAATAAAAAGACTCGATATAATACTCAAACCGTATACCGATTATCCGTACAAAGTACTGGAAGACAGTATTAAACGAGATAAATCAGAAATAATAACAGAATTGCTAGATTCAGGACTCAAAGGACGTGGCGGTGCTGGATTTCCTGCGGGCTTAAAGTGGAAATTTGCTCAGGAAATGGAAAGCGAAGAGAAATTTGTGATTTGCAATGCCGATGAAGGCGAGCCAGGAACATTCAAAGACAGAGTGATTCTAACGCAAGTACCACGAAAAATATTTTCGGCAATGGGCATTTGTGCGCACATTATTGGTGCAAAAAAAGGCTTCGTTTATTTACGTGCCGAGTATAATTTCTTAATTCCAAGCCTACAAAAAGAAATTGATTTTTTTCATGATCATTTAAAATTATTGGGTTTAGATTTTCATGTTGAAATATTTTCGGGAGCAGGAGCTTATGTTTGCGGCGAAGAATCGGCATTGATCGAATCCATGGAAGGAAGACGGGGCGAACCTCGCAACAAGCCCCCCTACCCTGTCAAGTCGGGATATTTAGGAAAACCAACGGTCGTAAACAACGTAGAGACACTGGTATCGGCTATGATGGTTTGCAAAATGGGAGGTAAAGAGTATGCAAAATTTGGAATTGATGGACAACGAGGCTCTAAATTATTTTCGATTTCGGGCGATTCGCCAAAAAGTGGCGTGGTTGAGCTAGAATTAGGAATGAAAGTTTCCGATTTGGTCGAAGAGTATGGAGATAATGACACAAAAGCGGTTCAAATAGGCGGTGTATCTGGTTTTTGTGTACCACGCCGTAAGTTTAAAGACAAAACCATCGGGTTTCCTAGCGAATTAAGTGGAGCTTCGCTACCTACGGGTGGCTCGATTATGTTTTTCAATAGTTCCCGATCGATGTATAATGTGTTACATAATTACCTTGATTTCTTTGAAGAAGAATCCTGTGGACAGTGCGCTCCGTGTCGG
>JAOZTL010000298.1 GCA_029942205.1 Bacteroidales bacterium
CTTTTTCTATCATAACTTTACTTTTTTAGTGTAAAGCTATTTCAGAACAAGACAGCGTCGTGTAATAAGAACCAAGGGTTACAGACCTTCATACAAACCGAGCAATAGTTTTTCGGGCGTTAGAGGTGCAACAAAAGTCCTTTCATGCTTTGGATTAAACTCCTTTATTGCGTTTTGGATAGCAAAATAAGCACCAATTCCGTACAAGAACGGCGGCTCGCCTACCGCTTTCGATTTCATGATAGCCAGTTCAGCCCCCTCCGTCTCTAGCGGCACTACCTCCATTTGTTTCGGAGCAGCAAGGATGTCGGGCACTTTGTATGTCGATAAATTACTCGACAGCATGCGCCCTTTTTCGTCAAACTGCAAATCCTCCATGGTTATCCAGCCTACGCCCTGCGCCACTGCGCCTTCCACCTGTCCTTTGTCGATGCGTAAGTTCATGCTTTTACCAAAATCATGCACCACCTTTACAGCATCAATCTCATAAGTACCACGCATGCAATCCACCGTGGCACAAGTGATTGCTGTTCCGTACACATGATATGCAAACGGATGCCCCTTTTCTTTAGACATATCAAAATGGATAACTGGCGTAGAGTAATGCCCTATTTCACTAATGCTGATGCGTTTCTCGTAAGTAGTAAGCACGAGTTCCTTCCAACTCAGCTCGGTAGGCTTTGCGTCTACATACACACGCTCGTCTTTTAGTTCGATGCTTTGCTCTCTGGGCACTTGAAGCAATTCTGCCGCAACGGTAAACAAACGCTTCTTGAGCAACAAGCAAGCCGTTTCGAGAGCCTTCCCATTCAAGTCGGCACCAGAGCTAGCCGCCGTAGGCGACGAGTTGGCTACCCGTGTGGTGTTGGTGCTCTCTAGCCTGATGCAATCGGTAGGGATACCAAATTGCAGTGCTGCTACTTGTATCATTTTTGTATTCACGGATTGCCCCATTTCTATTGCCCCCGTACTCACGCCTACACTGCCATCTTGATAAATATGCACCAATGCACGTGCTTGGTTCAACGATGTTTTTGTGAATGATATTCCAAAAGCAATAGGCTGTATCGATATTCCTTTTTTGAATAAAGCATTATTCGCATTAAAATTATTTATTTTTTGTTGCCACTCATCAAGATGAAACTCCGATGCAGCAGCCTCCCACGATTGGTGGCTATTTACTTGTGTGGCTATTTGTCCAAACGGAAACTCATCCTGTTCCTTCAGTAAGTTTATTTTTTGAATCTGTGTAGCAGGTACATTTAGCTGTTCGCCAGCTTTAGCAATGGCAGCTTCTATCACAAAAACCGCTTGAGGTGCACCAAAACCACGAAAAGCCGTATTTGGCGGCAAATTGGTACGACAACTGTAAGCCGTAGCTCTTACGTTAGGAATAAAATAGCTATTGGTGGCATGAAACAAGGTACGTTCAAGAATGGCTGGCGACAAGTCGGTTGCTGCACCTCCATTTTGATAATAGTCCACATCAAAAGCCATTATTTTTAGATCTTTTGATAATCCAATTTTAAAATCAGAACTATACGGATGTCGTTTGCCTGTGGTCTGCATGTCGTTGTGGCGAGGAAGCGCAAACTTCACAGGCTTCTGAAGCACGTAAGCCGCCAAAGCTGCCATGCCTGCCCAGCCCGATGCTTGGTCTTCTTTTCCGCCAAAGCCACCACCTAGGCGCACCACGTCTACTTCGATTTGGTGCATAGGGATTGCAAGCAATTTGGCTAAGGTCATTTGAACGGCAGTAGGTCCTTGCGTAGACGAATGCACTTTGATACTTCCATTGTCTTGCGGATAAGCATACGCTCCTTGCGTTTCGATGTAAAGGTGCTCTTGCCCGCCATTTTCGGCAATGCCTTCGATGATGTGCTCGCATTGTGCCCATGCCGCATTAGTGTCGCCGAGTGCGAATGTGCGAGGATCGAATAGCAAACTATTGTTGGCAACCGCCTCACGTGGGTCGGTAACTATGGGTAGCTCTTCGTAGCTTGCATGAATGTGCTTGACAGCCTGACGAGCCAAAAACTCGCTTGTAGCTACCACAAAAGCAATGGGCTGCCCATGAAAGTGAACTTCATTTTCGGCAAGTAAAGGTTCATCTTCGATGATGCCGCCTATTTGGTTTTCACCTAATACGTCGGTATGCCTAAAAATACGAACAACTCCTTCTTGTTGTTCGGCTTCTTGATAATCGATATGCGTGATGCGAGCGTGAGCTACATCCGAAACAAAAACAGCAGCATGCAAACAGCCTTGCATGATGCGGATGTCGTCTAAATAAGTGGATTTTCCTGTAACATGACCTCGTGAATCTATATTTTTCATAATCGGTTTTTTCGTAAATCGGTGATTGCAATAATTTTGATAGACTTCGTTTCTCAAAAAACATCCTCTGACGATCAATATTTTTTTTTGATAAAATAAAACGCTGTCGTTTTGTATGCGTGCGTGAGCAACATCAAAAAGGTCTTCAACCTTAGCTTATTGGTCTTTTATTAGTGATAATTCAATAAAGTGAGCAAGCAAGAGTTGCTGTGCCAATAAACGTTTGTATTCAACAGAGCCACGAACGTCAGTTATTGGACTTATTTCTTTTTGTAATATCGCATTGGCTGCGTTTAGAGTTTCTTTGTTTGCAGGTTTGTCAATAAAAAATGCACTTGTTTCTTTTGCAAAAAAAGGAACAGGACTAACGCCTCCAAAGCTTAATCGAGCAGATTGGATGACTCCCTCAGTAACTTCTAAGGAAATGGCAGAATTAACACTAGCAATATCTAAATGCGTCCGTTTGCTTACTTTCTCAAAATTAAACAATTGATTGACCGAAAATGCAGGAAATTGCACTTGTGTGATTCGTTCGCCTTCGTTGAGGTCGAGTTGTTTGTAGGATTTAAAAAACTGATCGAGAGCAAGCATGCGTGAATGTTTTCCATCGCTTAATTCCAGTGAAGCATTCAGTGCCAAAAAGAAAATACTTAAATCACCAATAGGCGAAGCGTTTACAAAATTACCCGCCACGGTTGCCGTATTGCGTATTTGCTCAGACGAAATAAGTAAGAAGAATTGCTTTATTTTTGGAATGATTTGTTGCATCTGCTCGTCGTGCATGATTTGATTGGCGGTAGTTGCTGCGCCTATCAGTACGCTGGAGTCGGTATGCGAAATGTATTGCCATGCCTTGTTTTGCCCTACGAAGTTCAAGTCGGCTGTGCGGATATTATCGGGCTGTTGTACCATTAAATCCGTTCCGCCACCAATGGGGAGATTGTCTGTATGCGAATCGCTAGGTGTAGCAATCGCTTGCAATCGGTCGGCTATCTGGAGAAAATAAGTAGGTAAATATTGCTTCTCCACTAAATTGGGGATGGATCGGTTGCCAAGTAAGCTTTGTGCTTCTGCTATTTCGTAGGCAGCATTTTTGATGGATTGGTAGCCCGTACAACGGCAAATATTACCAGCAACGGCTTCTACGGTGGATATGCCAATTTGCTCATTCAGCGTGTGTGCCGTAAGCGACATCACGATTCCTGGCGTGCAGAACCCACATTGTGTTGCACTATTTTCTACAATAGCATGCTGTATGGGCGTGAGTTCGCTCGATGAAATTCCTTCGATCGTAACCACATGCTTTTGATGCACATTGCCTATGGGAGTCATGCACGAGGCTATGCTTTTGTAGGTCAATTGATCGCCATTCATTTCACCTAGCATGACGGTACATGCGCCACAATCGCCCTCACGGCAACCCGATTTGGTGCCTGTTAGTTGTGCCTCATAGCGAATAAAATCCAGAAGCGAAAGTCCTGCTTGCTGCGGTGTGCGGTAAAGTTGATTATTTAAAATAAATTCGATCATTTTCGGATTCGGTTTTTAGTGATTGATTGGGCTATTGCCTATCAATGGAGTGTACTTCAAATGGTAAATGTAATGAATTTTATTCAGAAAAAAACAATTATTAAAAATAAAATTATTGATCTTTTATCGGGAGTCCATGAAAACACAACAAAAGCCACCTTGTTACTGGTGGCTTTTGTTATAGTGGCAGATCATTTAATAACATCAAAAAGATAGAATACCTTATTCTGTTAGCCATTGTTGAGCGTTATCAATATTCGTGAAATACTTTGTTTCAATATTTCCTTCTTCGTATTCGTCTACTAATTGTTCTAACGAAATTTGCTGAAAAATGCCATCAGTAACAATTAATGCCATTTTTGTTATTCCTGCTTTTGCAAACTTTTCAAAGATGTTTTTTGACGACCATGCTTGCAATTCAGGGCTTATTATAAATTTATAATTCAAGGTGTTTCCCAAAAAACCAGTGCTTTTATTTTGTTCAATTCTTTGTACTAGTTCATTATTCCATTGTTTAAAATCTTCGGCATTTGCATGTTCTGTTGCATTTGTCCATTCTCCAATGCATATTTTGTTTGCTGCATCGTAGTTAATCTTTAAAAAATTATTGTTAAATACTTCCATTTAGTTTTTATTTTTTTTATGCTTTAATAAAATTATTGTACCACCTATTGTTTTAGTATTATGATAAAATTCAGACTTAGTCTGTTTTGATATTTATTTTTTGACAAATTGATAATGTAACTCAGCAAGTTACGCCTAAATACGTACAATTATACTAAACGATCATTTTATTCGTAGACAATATTTACAATTTCTGTGCCTTACTGAATCGTTAAAATTTACAGAATTGCATAATTCTATTTTACGAAGTTAGTTTTGATTGATTATTAGTAATTTGTCTCTTTTTTTGAGCCTTATTAAACAAAAGT
>JAOZTL010000299.1 GCA_029942205.1 Bacteroidales bacterium
CATGGATAAAAAACTTTATTTTGCTAAATTGCAAAACTTATTGTTAAACAAACTCAACAAGATTACCGACGAAAACAACAGTTACCTCAATGAGCAACTAAAAGGATCGCTAAAAATAGAAAAGATACGCAAAATATTAAATATCTAAGATTGAAAATCTTGGTTTCCTTAAAAGCTTTAGACCAATTGAATTTCAAAACACCCGTAGAAATTCAATTTGTCTAAATATTAATTACTTATTAATTTTATTTTTTTATTAAGATAGAAAAATATAATTTTGTCCAGCAAAAAAAATTAAAAAAATAATTCGATGAATATACACGAATATCAAGGTAAATCCATATTGAAAAGCTTCGGCGTAAGTATTCAAGAAGGAATCGTTACCAGCACTCCAGAAGGAGCAGTAGATGCAGCAAAAGAATTACAAAAACAAACTGGCACTAGCTGGTGGGTAGTGAAAGCGCAAATACATGCTGGAGGACGCGGAAAAGGCGGAGGAGTAAAGTTAGCAAAATCGTTGGATGAAGTTCGCAATTTGGCAAAGCAGATATTGGGAATGACTTTGGTTACGCACCAAACTGGTACCGAAGGCAAATTGGTACGCAAAATATTGGTTGCACAAGATGTTTATTATCCAGGTGAAGTCGAAAATGAAGAGTATTACATGAGTGTATTACTAGACAGAGCCGCAGGACGGAATATCATCATGTATTCGCCAGAAGGTGGAGTAGACATCGAGACGGTTGCCGAAAAATCGCCCGAACGAATATTTAAAGAAGAAATAGATCCACGTACAGGAATATTGCCATTTCAAACACGTCGCATCGCATTCAACTTGGGGCTAGAAGGAAAAGCATTCAAAGAAATGACCAAGTTCGTAAGCGCATTGTATATGGCTTACGAAAAAACGGATTCTGCTATGTTTGAGATCAATCCAGTATTGCGAACGTCTGATAATAGAGTATTAGCAGTAGATTCTAAAGTAGATTTAGATGAGAATGCTCTTTTCCGCCACAGAGACTACGCCGAGATGCGTGATGTGAACGAAGAAGATCCTGCTGAAACAGAAGCTAGCCGCTTTGGTTTAAACTTCATCAAACTTGACGGTAATGTTGGTTGTATGGTGAATGGTGCTGGCTTGGCTATGGCTACGATGGACATCATCAAACTATCGGGAGGCGAACCAGCCAACTTCCTTGACGTAGGAGGTGCTGCTAGTGCCGAGACCGTTGAAGCAGGTTTCCGTATTATTATGAAAGATCCTGGCGTAAAAGCTATTTTGTTGAACATCTTTGGTGGAATCGTTCGTTGCGACCGTGTAGCACAGGGTGTTGTGGATGCTTACAAATCGATTGGTGATATTAAAATACCAATAATCGTTCGTTTGCAAGGAACAAATGCTGAAGAAGGTAAAGACTTGATTGATAATTCTGGATTGAAAGTTCATTCAGCAATTACTTTGCAAGAAGCTGCCGACTTGGTTAAAGAAGTGGTATTATAACAACGAAGATAAGTAATTATTGCTTATCCGCTGTGTAAAAATAGTAGGGTTTGTTTATAAAATTAATTTTATGAACAAACCCTAAAAATCAAAAAGATCGAAGATCTTATATAAATTCGTCTTTATTCTTTAATTGAATATCTGTAACAAATTGTTTTACATTTTGTTCATTTTCACGCCTGCAAATAAGCAAAGTATTGTCTGATTCGGAAACAATGTAATCTTTTAGCCCATCAACGACGGCAAGTTTATTATTTGGCATCACGATAATGGTATTTTCGGTATCGTAGGTGAAAATATTATCCCCCCGAACAAGATTATTATTTGCTGTTTTTTCCGAGTTATCAAACATAGCACTCCATGTGCCTAAATCTGACCAGCCAAAGCTACCGCCTATCATAAACACGTTATCTGATTTTTCTAAAATGCCATAATCAATCGAAATGCTTTTGCATGCGGCATACGCTTTTTGAATGAAGTCGTCTTCGCCAAGCTTTTTTTGTGGAATAAATAATTGCGCCACATCGTTTAAATGCTTCGTAAATGCCGACTGAATGCTGGCAAGAGACCAAAGAAAAATACCCGAGTTCCAGAAAAAATCGCCACTATCGATAAATACTTGTGCAAGCTCGGCATTGGGTTTTTCGGTGAATGTTTTTACTTTTTGAGCATCAGAATCTGCCTCTTGCGGATAGGCTTGAATATAGCCATAGCCTGTTTCGGGGCGTGTTGGTTGAATACCGATAGTAAGCAAAGCATCATTTTGACTTACAAAATCGATTCCTTTCTGGATGTTGTTCAAAAACAAATCGTTGTTCAAAATCAAGTGATCGGCAGGCGAAACAATAATATTTGCATCAGGATTTAATTGCGCTATTTTGTAATTGGCAAAAGCAATGCATGGTGCAGTGTTGCGACGCATGGGCTCGTTCAATACCTGTTCGGGTTTCAATGCAGGCAATTGCTCCAGCACCAAGTCAGTATAATCAGCATTGGTTACTATCAGTATATTCTCGACGGGGCAAATGGGCAAAAAACGTTCATAGGTTTGCTGCAAAAGTGTTTTTCCTACACCCAAAATATCTAAAAATTGTTTCGGACATTTGGTTTTACTTAATGGCCAAAATCGGCTACCAATGCCGCCTGCCATAATCACACAATACGTATTTTTATCTATCATTTGTTACATGCATTTTTTAGGCACTCAGTGCCGTTTATAATTTAAGATCTTCGACTTTACTTTTTTTATTAAAAAAAAGACCGTGTCAGAAAAATGGTATTACAAATAAATTTTTGTACGTTTGTAAAGATAGAGTTTTTGTTATTAAAACCGAAATTATAAATACTTGGTCGTAATATTTTTTTTAGACTAAGCTGATTCAGTATAATGTAGATGCAGGGTTTGCTCATAAAATTAATTTAATGTTTATTCGTATTTAACCCTAATGTCTTTTTTTTAAAACTAGCACCAACAGTACGATCAGCAATAACTTAGCCTGATAGGGCTAGAGAAAGAATATGATACCAATTGATAGCACTGTAAGAAAAATAAAAACGTACAATAAACAAATTATAAGACATAACCAATGAATATGTTATTCCACATGGGGAGGTACTATTTACTGATGTTTAAAGTATTTGCCAAACCACAAAAACGAAGCGTTTATTTTCGACAAATATTACGTGAAGTCGAAAACTTGGGACTAAATTCGCTAGGAATTGTCATCATTATATCCGTATTTATGGGAGCAGTAATCACGCTACAATCGGCATATAATCTAGAAAATCCAATGATTCCGTTGTACCTTATCGGGCTAACGACTCGGGATTCGATGATTCTTGAATTTTCGTCTACCGTAGTCGGATTGATTTTGGCTGGGCGAGTAGGCTCAAACATTGCCTCAGAAATAGGCACTATGCGTATTTCCGAACAAATAGATGCGCTCGAAATAATGGGAATTAACTCGGCAAGCTATCTTGTTTTCCCAAAAGTGATTGCTACCATTTTTATTAATCCTGTACTCAATATCATCAGTATGGGAGTAGGCATTGGTGGCGGATACTTAGCTGTAGTGCTTACTTCGGCTATTCCCCCGCCCGATTACCTCATCGGGATTCGCTATGCATTCGTACCTTTTTACATTAGCTATTCGGTAATAAAAACAATCATATTTGCTTATATTATCACCACCGTATCGGCATACCACGGCTACTACGTCAAGGGCGGAGCATTGGAAGTGGGACGAGCCAGCACCAAAGCGGTTGTGTACAGTAGCATTCTTATTTTATTATTTAATGTATTAATCACTCAATTTATGTTGGCATGATCGAACTGAAAAACGTAGACAAAACATTTAACGACAATCATGTTTTAAAAAACATTTCGACAGTCTTTGAGCAAGGCAAAGTAAACATGATTATTGGACAAAGTGGATCGGGCAAAACGGTTTTGCTCAAATCCATCATCGGGCTGCACGAGATAGACAATGGAAAAATCAATTATGATGGACGAAATTTTTCGGCAATGACACAAAAACAACGAAAACAGATCCGAACCGAAATAGGCATGGTATTCCAAGGCGGTGCACTGTTTGACTCGTCCACGGTGGAGGAAAACGTAATGTTTCCGCTCGAAATGTTTACCGACATGACGCACGAGGAACGCCTCGACCGTGCCAATTTCTGTATAGACAAAGTGCATCTCGAAAATGCCAACACAAAATTCCCGTCAGAAATAAGCGGCGGCATGCAGAAGCGTGTTGCTATTGCACGTGCCATTGCACTTAATCCAAAGTATTTGTTCTGCGACGAGCCAAACTCAGGTCTCGACCCTCGCACGGGCATTGTCATCGATAATTTACTGAAAGAACTAACCGAAGAATTTAATACCACCACAGTAATCAATACACACGATATGAACTCGGTGGTAGAAATAGGTGATAATATTTACAAAGGCGTGAATTGGTGGCGAGGCGATCGGAATGATATTTTGGCAACCGACAACTAAGAATTGAACGACTTTATTTTTGCTACGAAATTGATGAAAAAAATTCAGAAAAAATGAAACAGGCAGTAATTTTTCATCTAGCTGTTCTTATTTTTATTCATTATCTTTGTTTATGTATCCTAAATTAAACAAATAACTATGTCTTTCTTATCAATTAGAAATAATAGCAACCTTATGGGACTGCCCATATTGTAAAACAAAAGGAAATCTTGGAGTTTATCTCGATACAGGCAAACAAGTACAGCGCTGCCCAATGTGTGGCGCACCTGTACCAGAGCCTATCCCAGGAA
>JAOZTL010000300.1 GCA_029942205.1 Bacteroidales bacterium
AGCAACAATTAATGTTTGTACTTTTCTTTTTTATTTTGATTTTTGAAATGATGGGTGGAATTTTCACACCAACAGAAAGTATGCCTGAATGGGCACAATGGCTGAATACAATAAATCCTATGTACTATTTTATGCGAATTATAAGAATGATATTACTCAAAGGCTCTGGATTTATAGATATTGCAAATGAATTATTCTCATTAAGTATTTATGCAATTGTTGTTTTATTTTTAGCCATATGGAAGTATCGAAAAATTTCTTAACTAAAAAAAGAATCCTAGCTTTACTTTAACAAGCATACCATGAGATAAATTATTATACCCAAAATCTATTTCAAACGGAATATTTAATACTGTAACACCTAAACCAATTTCTATTCCTGCTACTTTATTTTTATTCAAAATATTATCAGTTTTATCTGCAATAACACCAAATTCTGCATTAAGAAAAATTATTTTATTCGTCCACGGCTCTAGTTGAACGCCCAAAGAAGCGGTAGCCAAAGCTTGCCCACCAATCTGCATGTGATCTAATCCATAAAACGGAATAAGTGTTTTTTCATACGGATTATTACTTCCTAGATAAAACATATCCGTTTTGCTTAAAGAATCTGCACTAAAAATTGCTCCAATATGTAATCTGGCTTGCAAGCGAACCTCCGAAGAAATAGGACGTACTGTACTGAAAAGTAATAAATTACGAATAAATTTCTGATCAACTGTCTCTCCCGTAGGAATTAATTCTTTTAGTCCGTAATACGATTCGACAAACAAAGAAGTCCCTATTATAGGAAAAAAAGAACGATCATAGGTATTTAGTTCTAATTGAAAAAATAATCCCGATAAATTTCGCTCCACATCAAATTGGTCGAGAAGTGTAATATTGGATTTAAAGTACTGATACTCAAAACGCCCTCCTATTTTCAACAAAAATGAATTTGTTAATGCCGATTCTAAACTAAGCTCATTATTTACATGTATATAATTGGAATTCCAATAGTAATTGCGTGCTTCACTGTACGAAACAGCTTCAAATTGATTCATCCACGACTGAAAACGAATACCAATATTTGGCTTCCATTTTGTATGGATTGCATAACTTATCTCTGCTGTTGGATTTTCACTTATTTTCAAACCAAATGAAAGCTTTGACCCTTCGCCCAGAGCATTTAAAAATGTGGTATTCAGTAGTATACCTGCATTATAAACATTGGTATAATTTATTCCAAATCGGAAAAAATTAGTCGGTTGTTCTTCTACTAGAATAACCAAATCAGACGATTCATTTGTACGCTCAATACGAAACGAAACTTTCTTGAAAAACTGACTCCCATACACTCGTTCTATTCCTTTTTCTACTTGATTACGAGTTATAAATCCTGGAATCTTATAATGTAATTTTCCTAAAACTAAGTGTGAAGATACTTTATCTAAACCTTCTATACGAATAGTATTAATATAAATAGAATACAATTGATCGTGTTTATTTGTATTTTTATTTGATATACTATGCTTTTTTTGTATCATTTGTAATTGATCAGAAACGAGCAATGCTGCCTGTTCTCCCTTGATAATCAAACTGTCTATCGATGAAAAATCAGATGCACCTACACCTAACATATTTGGAAGAATCAGAATATCACATTTTTTCTCTTCTTCTAAAACCCGTTTTGCCCCTCTAAAACTGGCTGCTTGATCCATTATCTGAAAAACAGAATTTAGCTCTTCTTTTCGATATAAAGGAGCAGTAACATTTACTCCAATAACAATATCTGCTCCCATATTTAAAACCTCTGTTACAGGAAAATTCTGTACCAACCCACCATCTACCAGCAAGTGCCCATTTATATTTATTGGCTCAAAAACAGACGGAATGGCCATACTTGCTCGAACAGCTTCGTGTAAATAGCCGTTTTTTAGAACTATAGCTTCTCCCGTCTCAATATCTGTTGCAACACAACGAAACGGAATAGCCAAACTATCAAACTCATTGATTTGATGAGCAGTCCACATCAAACTTGCCAATGTAATCGAAAGTTTTTGTCCTAAAATAAGCCCTTTGGGAAGAATGGGACGAAATCTTTTAAATGCAATTTGACCAATATACTTACTTAATTCATGCTTTTCTTCAATTGAAATGCTGCGCTGTGAGATATAATCTGAAAAATGATCGTCCCAGTCCAACCGCTTGCTTATCCGCTCTATTTCGCTAGCAGAATAGCCAATAGCATACAAGCCTCCAACAATACTTCCCATACTAGTACCCACAATGTAATCTGGCTCTATTCCATATTCCTCCAATATTTTCAACACACCAATATGAGCCAAACCTTTTGCGCCGCCACCACTAAGAACTAAGCCTATTTTAGGCGCTTTTTCTCCATTTTGTGCTTTACTCACAAAGCTAATTAGTATAAACAAAAATAAAAGTGTTTTTCTCATAATTAAATACAACATTATTCAAATAAAAAAAGTGTTTCTTTAAGGAAACACTTTTAACTAATTATTTAACTATAAATATCTTACTTTATAATAAAAAGATTCATTCCATAAAATATCAATCACACACTTTTTTAATATATTTAGAAACAATTAAATAAAAATATTTTTTTTTCCATCAAAATATTGAATACCATTAATTGAAAAATCCTCTTATTTGAATCCTACAAGTACACCCACGCATCCTTGCATTCGATATTCTGGATCTTCTGAATAAATAGGAACTTTTACCAAAATAACTAAATTTTGACTCTGCTGTAATGTAAATTCAAAGGAACGAACACCATCAAACATAATATTATCATCATTATTTTCATAATTTTTGAAAAGAATATTTTTATTATCATCCATTATTTTAAATTCTAATGCAAATAGATCTAACCCGACAATGGCCACCTTATAAGTTTGCCCCGAATTAAATGTTCTGTATACTTCTATGCTATCTCCTTCTGACAAAACTGGTGCAACAAAATCGCCATCTAAAACATAGGGTGCCAACTTCATACCTGATATTGCTTCAATATAGTCTTTACATTGAGACTGTGCTGGTGAAATTAAGAATAGGGAAATAATAAAGGGGATGGTTTTTATAAGAGATCTCATATTGTTATTATTTTAGTATTTATTCATTTCAATACAAAAATTAAATAGATTTTTTTCAAAAACACAAGATTTATTTTATTTTTTGCTTTTCCAAAAAAGAATAGGGTTAAAATCTTAGAACGAAAATATTTTTTATTTATTCTGTATACTTTTTCCTAATATTAGTAACTTTATCATACAGCTGAATAAAAAGATATGGAGTAAGAGATACTTGTTCTTCTTGTTGCATACTCGAAATATTTGTTTTTTTATCCATTACCATTATCGTTTTGACTACTACTATTTTATCATAAATTTTCTTTAGAGCCAATGCATCTTCGTAAATTTCATAAATTTCAGGATTATGTGCATAAGTATCTAAAGATCTGATAGCTATATTCAAAGAAAGTCGTTGATCGATAATCCTACTTACAAGTTCTTTATTAATATCTATTGATTTTTCGGACAAGCGCAAAGCAATGTATAAGCTTTCCAGCCAACCACCAAATCCCACTAAAACAGCTATTTCTGGACGATTATTTTCATTTAAATAAATATCTGAATTAAGAAAAATTTTGCTAATTAAATTCATCGTTTTTTCTCTATCAGAAATACTTTCTTCAAGTTGTTTTAAGTCTTTAGAATCTACGGCATCTAAAATCCCTATACGATCAGCCATTTTTTTAACAATAGTAATGTATTTCAAACTCGTTTGCTGCTGATCAAAAATATTTGCAAAGCTCAAATCTGCACCATAAATACCTAAATTTAGTGCCATGCTATTATTTGTATCGTAATTATGATAATTTGAAATAGGATTTAATATCTCCTCACGATACGTTACACCTGTTTTTCGAATGAGAGAAGCCGTTTCTAGTGGTGAAGGTAGCGAGTAAAATACTTTTTGACTATAATAGTCATGATTTTCATTTTTTTCTACCTTAAGGCTATCTGTCTTAGTGTCAGCATTATTTTCAGATAAATTGCAGCTTGCCGAAAATAATAAAAAAATAAAAGAAACTAAATAAAATATAGTTGATATGTTTTTTTTAGACATTATCTTAGTTTTTTTTAATGTTTGTGCTATAATAGTTAGGTGTTTTTTTTTACCTCTTTTTTTTCTTATTCTCAAATGGCAAAGTCTAATTTGTCCCAAAGATACATTTTTTTCTAAAAATAAATAAATTCATATTAAGCTATTTCATCATTCAAAAGGCTTATTTTCCTATAAATTACTAATACTCAGCTCATTATGAAAATCAGCTTAATTCTTTTTTTTTATAAATATCTAAAAGCAAGAATATAACTTCCTTTTGTTTTTTTACAAATATTTTTTTTAATTCGAAATCGCTTAACTCCAATCATTTAGTCAAAAAAACAGAATATCAATGCTAAATATTCGCAAATTCCATCATTAATTGTAATTTTGCATAAATTAAAAAGAATACAAATATAGGACAAAAAACACAATATTCAAATATTTATAAAACCTTAGTACACAAATTTTAAAACAAAATTAAGATTGTATAAAAAATCAGTCTTGATTTTTATTTCAAATTTCGTCTGGTTTGATATTTTTCTGTCCTTTTTTGACAAATAGTCAATATTAATCAGTAAGTTACGCATACAACACTTCGTTAAATTTATAATTGATAATGAATAATTGATAATTATTTTACTGATAAACAGTAGCTTACGAGTGCTAATATCCAAA
>JAOZTL010000301.1:0-2249 GCA_029942205.1 Bacteroidales bacterium
CCAGAGAAAAAACTAAACGTAAATAAACAAACCGAAATGACGATGGAATTGCCAATGCATAATGAAGACTAAAGTCTTCGACCTGTTTTGATGTTGCTCATGTGCTTATATAAAATTACTATAATTAATGATTTATTAAAAAATACATTTATAAATATATCAAATAATATCAACAAACCAAATTTTAATCAATAAATAAAAATTATCAAATTATTAATTTATTAAATTAAATGAAATGGCAGAAAAACTATTAACTTACTACGATGAAGCCTATAAATTAGGAGGCTTAAAAGCAAGAATGCGTTTAGCAATCAAAACAAAAGTACCTACCCCTAAAGCTAAAGAAGCACCAGATACCGATGAAAATATTGCTATTTTTGAAAAAGCATTCGCAGAAATAAAAAAAGAATTTAATTAAAAAAAGTAAAGGCTATGACTAAATTTATTAAACCAGAGATACAAATCAAAAGCAAGCTTGAAGCAAAAAGTAAAAAACGCTATTTGAATGGGATTTCATCTGTTTTGCATTGCCATCATTTCATAACATTGTATACTCAACTTGCAATGGATGCTGAAGAAACAAATCTTCTGGAAGAAGTGGCACAAGACAATTTTTATGACGTACTGAATAAATATTTTGTAGAACATAATATTTCGGATTTACAGGAAAAAGCAGAAATTTCTTGCCAGTACTATTCTGTATTAGGTCTAGGAACTATAGATATTAAATATATTAGTGAATCTTCAGCAGAAATTGTATCAAAAAACTCACATATTGATAAAGGTTGGGTCATGAAATGGGGGAATAATGATAAAGCAGTTAATTTTATAGGAAGAGGCTATATTTCGGCAATGTTATCAGTAATATTAGCCAAACCAATAGGGACATTTAAAACCTACGAAATAAAAAGTATTGTCAAAGGCGACAATGAAACTGTTTTTAAATCTATAAAAAAATAACTATGGCGATAAATAGAAAAAAAATAATAGATACTATTTCTAAAATAGAAATAGACTCCGACGAAAATGGACTGATAAGTAATTTTAATGTTTTAATAAATCAATTACCAACATCTTTATGGAATGATTTTGCCGAACGATTAGTGCTAAAAACAGACGAAAGTTTATTACCTGCCACCGAGGGTTTATTAGTAAACGCAGCACAGGAATGTGGCTACCACACTGGATATGGAATAATGGGATCTGAGCTATGGGCTTCTGTTGTAGCTCCAATGGCAAATAACGTCGAAGATGTTTTACATGGAGCTTTTGCAGTATTAACGGCTATGGGCTGGGCTCAAATAGAGATTGTTGAACTTATTCCAAACGAAAAAATGGTTGCTCGTGCATATGACTATTACGAAGCCGATTTCGTAAAAATAGGCACAACCGACAGAAAAAATGCTTACATGATAAGAGGTATTTGTGCTGCATTTATGGCACTGGCTTATTCTGGTGAGTATGATATTGATGGTTCTTTAGTAAATGACTATTCCTGCGAACAGGTAAAAGGTATAGAATCTGGTGATGATTACGGCGAATTTGTTATTACAAAAACTATTGTCGATTATTAGATTTTCAATTTTTTTAATGTTACTTGTACTAGGTCGAAAGCCTTAAAACATGATAAGACACCACATGAATGTGGTGTCTTATTTATTTATACTGAATATTGTGTAACAACACTTCGTTAAATTTATAATTAACAATTATTTTACTGATAAACAGTAGCTTGCGAGTGCTAATATCCAAATAAATATTTATCATTTATCAATCTGGCTATTAAGCAATTACATAAAAACTTAACGACCTATTGGCGTAAGCCACATCAAAAAGGTAGAAGACCTACATCGATTCTGCTTTTTTCGTAGCAGTTTCTACCAATTTATCGCCTTGTTCTTTAGCTTTAGTTACGATATTTTGTGTTTGCGTTTCGGTTTCGGCGTTTAGTGCATCGGTCTTTTGTTGCGCCAAAACCACCAACTGATCTGCTTTTTGTTTTGCCGTTTTTTTAGTGCTAGCAACTTTTTTGGCTGTTGCATCTCTTATTTTCTTTGCAGCTTTTTTAGCAATAGCTTTCGCCAATGGATCGGCAGCTTGGCTGAGAAGTTTCTCTACTTCCGCATCTGCTTTTGCCAGAATAGCAGCTTCTTGCTTGTCTACTTCATTTTTCAGTTTCTCTGCATTTGCTTTAGCCTCGGCAATCAATTTATCCGTTTTGGCTTTGGTTTCGGTACGGATTTTTTCGT
>JAOZTL010000301.1:2259-4790 GCA_029942205.1 Bacteroidales bacterium
TTTCGGCATGCTCTTCGGCTGTTTTTAATAGCGCATCGGCTTTTTCTTGCGCTTGTGCTATGTATTTTTTCGCCTCTTCGCTTAGTTTGTCTTTAGCCAAATCGACAACAGAATTACCTTCGCTGTTAGCCAAATTAAGTTTCACTTTCGGGTTTGTGAGCGTACCTGTAACGGTTGCTCCTAGCGTAACGAATTGCCCAATTTCGATATTGTTGCTTGCCAGCCATTCGGTAGCTACCGACGATGCTCCGTACTCTTTCGACGGGATTTTCATGCTTAAATCGTAATTCATCGTTTGATCTAAATTCTGCACCCCTTCGTACATGACTTCCGTTTTACCAATTTTTGTGCTCGATGGTTCAAGTATAATGTTGCCATTTTCGATAATAAAGCGTGCATTTACATCCTTGAGCGTTGGGTCTTTAAATTTCTCCATACGTGTCAATTCGGCTACTTTATTGAATGTTTCTACATTCTTTACTTTTATTTCGTTTGATGCAAAACTTCCCGATCCGTTGAGCGTATTCATGATCGGATTCATGTAATAATCCATGTTTAGTTTCAGTTTTAAATTTGACGAAATCAAACCATTGCAATTTTTCAGAATCGGAGCAATTTGTTGAATGGTATTGAAACTGGTAAATGTTTCGGAAATATCGATTTGTTTGATCGCAAACACAAAATCGGCAGTTGGGCGTTCTAGAATTTTAGAATCGTAACTACCCGATAGCAACATGCTGCCTTTAAGCAAATTCATCGATAAATTATCCAGCGATGCTTTGCTGTCTTTTAAACTAACCAAGCCTTTTAGATTCGTTATTTCTAATTGATCGTATTTTATCGTCTTTATTTTTGTGTTTAATACAAAATCGATATTACTAGGAATTTCTATCGCAGTAAGTATTGTGGTGTCGGCAGGCGTTTCTACTTGTTCGACCTCGGCAGGCGTTTCACTTTCGTCGTAAGCCATAAATTCATTGGCATCCAGCAATGTTGAGCTGAAATTAAAATGCGCTTTCAGCACTTCGTCTTTGAATGCATACGCCAGTACATTATCTATCGTACCTGATGCTTGAAAATCACTACGTCCATATTGTGCATCAAATTTGGATAATTTCACGTTATGAGGAGAAAAAGCCATTGCTGCGGAGTGAATCAAGAAATGAGGCATACCGCTCATTTGCAGCTTAAACTTATCGATTCCAAAATTTCCCGAAGCCTTAAACTTATCGTATTGCTCATTGTCGATGTCCGACATGTTGCCCGCAAACGACAAGTCGGCAGTAATAAGCCCTTCCATATTCATGTCGTCAAGCGGAACGATGTCTTTTATTTTCACCAAATCCAGCGAACCTTTCACAAAACCGCTCATTGCCATGTCGTAAAGCGTCATTTTGATATGCATTTCGGCATCTATCGGATTGTTGGCTATCTCGATGTGAGCTTTGTTGAGATCGATGTCGTTGTTGTCGATGTTGCCTGTGGTATTTTCGATATGCAAATCCATGTTCATGTTTTCGACCGATGCTGGTAGATCGGGATATTGAAAACGACCATTTTCGACCAAAATATGAATTCCATAAAATGGATACAACGAATCAGTCATCGTGCCTCTCGTGTAGCCTTCGACCATGAATTTACCTGAAGTTTCGATACCTTCAAAATCAGACATATAAATAGCAGGAATCAACGACAATAGGCTTTTGAAGCGAGTTTCGGTGGTCGAAAAGCTGATGTCCATATCAATATCATCATACGGCATAGCCACAAAACCATCGAAAGCCATTTCTATTTCGTTCAATTTTGCTTTATTTTCTTTGAAAGTAAATTTAAAGCTATCCAAATCCGTTTCTATCTCTGCCAATAGCTCTATACGAGCTTTTTTGATATAACGAACACCCTCATAATCAAGCGTAAACGAATCAACACTAGCCTCAAAGTTCATGTTGCTCACCATGTCGGTCATGCCGCCTGTTAGCGTCAGATTAAAGTTTTCGATAATCGTCAGCATATCCAATTCTTTATCGTTGTAAACGATTTTGGCGTTGTTGATTTCAACCCTGTCCAGTGCCATCATGAATGGCGAAGCGGCTGTATCCACTTCTTCGCTTGGCGTTTCCTCGATGTATGCCGTATCTTCGGGCACAATGTCGTAATTGGCCATGCCGTTGTGTAATACTTTGATCGACATTTGTGGTCGATTCAGTATCAACGCATTTATCTTTATTTCGCTTCCCATCACGCTCAATAAGTCCAAATCGGCATAAAACGATTCAAAAGCAACCAGCGTATCCGTCGCAAAAGTATCCACTCCTACGATACTAAGCTCATCGAGCCGCAAGCTTAAATCGGGAAAGCTTCGGAATAGCGATAAATTAACATCCGAAAACTCCAGCTTTGCATTCAAATTAGCATTCGCTTGTTCTTTAATCGTGTCGATTATTTTTCCTTTGAAAATAACGGGAATCAATAACAAAATAGCAATAAATACAACCAGTACGATGCTGATGATTTTAAGTGTTTTTTTCATG
>JAOZTL010000302.1 GCA_029942205.1 Bacteroidales bacterium
ATTTATGTATCTCAAACACAAATGTATGAAATTTTGAGCTATTTTTTTTAAAAGTAACTACTTTTATACGCCATCAATTATTTAATAAATAATCAAATAGAAAAATTTGAAGCTGGATTTAAAGAAATAATTGGAGATACATTTAGTTACTACGATACTGCAAAAAACAATGAATATATTTATCATTCTTATATTTTGGGTTTGCTCGCAATAATTGGAGATAATTATCTTATAAAATCAAATAAAGAAAGTGGAGAAGGCAGGTATGATATTATGCTAATCCCTCATGATAAGTCAAAAAACGGTATTGTAATTGAAATTAAACAAATTGACAAACAACATAAAAAAGAGAAGAATGACGATTTTAATAAACGAATTAACGAACAAATTAAAATTGCAACAAATCAAATAGACAGGAATAAATACTATAAAGAATTGATTGATAGCAAGATAAGTGAAGCTAATATAATAAAAATCCCGATAGTTTTTGCAGGAAAAGAACCGTATATAACGTTGATTGAAGAAAAAAATTAAAGAGCATAATCGAGTAGATGGCTGACTACCAAACGGTAGCCAGTACATTTCACACACCATCACACGTACCGTTCGTTTGAACATAAGAAATTATCCGAATTGCGTAAGCAACATCAAAAAGGTCGCAGACCTTAGTTCGTTGGTTCTAAGGCATCTTTTATCTTTTGTTCGGGAAGTTTGATGAGCATTAGCCTCGCAAAACGTTCCATTACCTCTGTTTGTGCCAAAATAGCCAATCCACCGTCTGTTGTTTTCACCAAGCCTCCTAAGCCCATTGGTTGGCTATCGCCTATTTCTAGCTTATTGATATACACACCTGCTTGGTCATAAAAAAACAAAACAATCTGATTATCGTTGGTCGTGCCAGCAACAACAAGTAGGCTTTGCCCTAGTAGTTCTATTTTTTGTGATAGGATCGTTGAATTGGTTTGCAACACAGGCGCAATTGTTCCGCTTAGGTCTTCGATGGATAAAATGGCGGCAGGATCTACGGTGTGATTAGTAATCAGGTAGGAATTGTTTTTATACAAAGTAGAAATAGCAAATTGCTGTCCGCTAAGTTGAAGTGCCGAAAGAATATAATTCTCGTATCGGTAGCCATTGGTAACGCCCGTAAAAAGCCCAGAGGTTAAATCAGCAAAAACAAGCGAAAAGCTGAAATTAAAAAAACCATTGAAAAAATAAGCATTATCCGATTCGCCTACAAAAAATGGATACTGTTTGCCTCTTTTTGTTACATGTGCCATTAGTAAGGCTTGTCCGTTTTCGATCAGAGGAAATGGATTTGTCCAAACGATTTGTTTTGCTGCATTTATTTTGCTAAAGGTCGTTGTGCGAGTCAAAAAATTATAGCCTTGCAGTAGCAAACCATTGTCGGAAGTCGTGCCACAAGCTAAGGGGTAGGAGAGTCCTGGATAATTAGCCACAGACGTAACGGTGGGGCTTTCGGGCGATAAACTAAGAATGTGTGAGGACAAATTACTTGCATCCATGCACACGAAATAGAACAAGCCATTTTCCTCCCATACGCCACGAAGCGGATTAACGTAAGGCGAAGGCAATTCACTTTCCCACTCGACAGCACCCGTAGCATCTGTTTTAATGATATAAGGAGTGAGCCATACGTAATTGTTGGCATCGTTATAGAATGAGGCAAATAACAAAAAACCGCCATCGCTGGTTTCTTTTATATCCAACGGATAATAAGCCGATCCGAGCGTGGATTTGTCATAAATGCGTACCAAAGTAGTTTCTGAATCTTTCTCATTTTCGATCAGGTCGCAAGCCGAAAATAAGGAAATAAAGAACAAAAAGTAGATTGTTTTTTTCATTGTTTGAAATTTTATAAGCAGGTCTTCGACCTAATTTGATGTGGCTTACGCATTTGTACAAGATTGTTACAATCAATAATTCACAAAATTGCGTAAATAATATTAAAAAAGTCAAAGATTTCAGATAAACAAAATTAAGTTTTTAATTATTTCTTTATAAATCATTGATTAATGACGCATTTTCACTCGTGCGTAAGCAACATTAAAAAGATCGAAGACTTATTCGTCTAAGCGTCGGTAACGAGGCGGAATATAGCGTCGAAGGCACTTTAGAGAAACAGAATATACCAACGAAATCGAGCCATGCATGAGCAATAAATTATCGGTAATGGAATAAAACTCGCCACTTAGCTGCTGATCGTTCATTCTGTTCTGTTTGTCGGCAATATTTTTTAAGCCATAAAAAAAATTACTTTCGATACCAATACGGCTTCGTTTGAAAGTGTACACAATACCGATGCCACTTGTTGCTCCTACGTTTGAGTAGAGAAATTGTTCGTTGTTTGAAAATAATTTGCTCGTAGGCTCGCTTGTTGTTTCAAATCCTGTTTCGGTTTCGATTGTTTCTGCCGTTACAAACGAGCTGTATCGTAAGCCATAAAAACCACCAATTTGTATGTAAGGACGAATACGTTTGTGCAAAATGGTGTATTTGAACAACAACGGGAATTGCAAGTATTGATGACGTTGGTCAAAAGTATAGGTAACTGAATAATTACTGACATCAGACCAATTATACGTATTCTCAAAAAGGTATCGGTAGGTGCTAATTTGCACTTGTGAGCCTATGCTGAGCGATTTATTAAATGAATAAAACCAAAGAAAAGCATACTGGCTGGCCATGTTTTTATCAAATAAAAGATAATCTTTCTTATAATCAGAATTAGTTGATGTAAGTACATCAAACCGTTTTGTCGGAGTAGCCAACGTGTAGTTAATTCCTCCTTTAATTCCGATGGTCAGTTTCGAAGCAAACTGAGCATGAGCAGTTTGATTGGGTAATAGAAAAAAAAGAAAAAGAGACAATAAGTAAACTAGTTTCATTTGTTTATTCTTTGAACGTTTTTGAAATATAAGCATTTTTTCCATATAAAGTGTTTCTAAATCGAAGACCTATTCGATGTTGCTTATGCACTTACACAAAGCTATTATAATTAATGACTTTATATTAAGAGCATAAGCGTAAGCAGCATCAAAAAGGTCGAAGACCTTATAATTTTAGTATTTTAAACTCTACTCGTCTATTTTTTTGTCGTCCTTTGGTCGTATTGTTTGTCGCAATAGGTTCGTTGTAAGCTGCGCCTCTGGCTTTCAATCGACTAGGCTCAATACCTTTATTAGTCAAATAATCAACGACCGATTGTGCTCGCTCCAACGATAATTTTTGATTCACTTTCATGCTGCCTTTATTGTCGGTATGTCCCGAAATCTCCACAATTAAGCTAGGGTTTTGCTGCATAAAAATGACAATTTGATTCAAAGCAGTGAACGAATTTTCACGCAAACTCGATTGGGAATAATCAAATTCAATATCGCTCAAAATAATTCTTGCATCTACTTCTAACTTGGTTAAAGCAAAGTTTTTTGAATAAAACGCATATTTTTTGGGCTTCGGAACAGTTATTTTTTTGCTATTAAATAAATATCCCGTTTTATGCGTGTATACAAACAAATCACCTGACGGAATAAAAGTGTGGTAATTGCCCGAATCGAGAGAATTAGTAACAACGATTTTCTGATTATTCGTATCATAAATTTCGACATACGCATTTTCGATAGCCTGTTTAGTTTTGGCATCGGTTATTTTACCTTTCAGCATGGTTCGATGATAAAATTTCTCAATCAAAGGAATGGTATAAATATCCATTTTGCCAAGCCCTTCGACTCTATCGGAAGCATAAAAAGCCACCGCACCCGATGCCGATACAAAAAAGAACAATTCGTTGGCAGGAGTATTGATTGGTGCACCCGCATTGCTTGGTTTTGTCCAGTTTTGAGAATCATTCAATTTACTTTTGAATATGTCGTATCCACCCATAGTGTTGTGTCCTCTGGACGAAAAGTAGAGCGTTTTGCGATCGAGATGCAAAAATACCGACTCTTCGTTGTAGGCTGTATTGATGGAATCGCCCAAATTAACTGGTTTTTGCCATTCACCAGTAGAGTCTTTGATACTTAAAAAAATATCATGCCCGCCTATGGATTGTTTTGGATGATTACTAACAAAATACAAGCTATCACCTTGGTTGGTAATGTAACCCGACGATTCGTGGTACTTGCTATTTATTGGTTTTGGGAAAGCTTCAGGCTCGTTCCATTGTTTGTTTTCGTATTTTGTCCAAAATAAGTCACCACCATTATCCGATCGGTAAATAATTTTCCATTTTTCGTTACCCGATAAACTGACCACGGCATCGTGATAAAACGAATTGCATCGAATATCATTTCGTACCGTCAAGCTATCGTTAATGTTTGTTTGCTGCATTATTTCCTCAAAAGCTTGATAATCGATGGAATCTATCTCGGTAAATAAACTGTTATTTTTAAGCTGGCGACTGACGAAGAAAAACAAATTTTCGGTATCCGAAAAAATGGGAGCATATTCTGCATCCTTACTGTTGATGGCTTTATCCAAATTAATCAGCTGGATTTTCGATGGATTTTCTATCAAAAATAAACCATTTTTACATTCTTGCACTTTTTTGTCTACTTGTTCTTTGTAGCGCAGGCGTTTTTTCCCTTTCAATTGATCCAAGAACTTTTCGTACAACCCGATTGCTTCATCAAATTGATACGTTTGATGGTACGAAATAGCCAAAAAATATTTTACTGTCGTTCGTTTATCTGGCGCAAGGCTGTCCGATTTTAGAAAATAAGGAATTGCTTCGGCCTAGTTTTCTTACGACTGGTATCCACCGGCG
>JAOZTL010000303.1 GCA_029942205.1 Bacteroidales bacterium
TGGATAAAATATTAGGGGCGGCACTATCAAACAAAAATCGGTATGTATGCCCACCAATATTTACGGGAATAAAAATAAAACCTGCTGTATATTCAAAAGGGAGTGTTACAAAAAAACGACTTTCGGTTTGTCCTTTATTCATATTACGCCAAAACGTATAGCTACTACAGCCTGTGAATAAAAAAGTGAAGGATATTACGGCTAGTATTCGTAGTTTTTTATTGATTAGAAAAGAAAGCATGCTCGTGTTTTTTTCGTATAAAGGTAAAAAAAAAAGTCAATAAATGCAGAGCTTGTTCAATAAAAAAAAAAGTATTTTTTTCGTAATTATATAATGAATAATTTATAAGTATTTTACTGATAAACAGTAGCTTGCGAGTGCTAATATTCAAATAAATATTTATCACTTATCAATATGGCTATTAGGTAATTACAGAAAAACTTAACGAATTATTGTATATAGAAGAGTAAAAATAATAAAACAGATGAAGTCTGATATACATATCAAATAGGATTATTTTTATAGCATTTCAGCAAAATTTAGGCTGGTTGCAACTTTCATCAAGAAAAAAAATAACTATATTTGTGCGATTTTTTGTGTAGGAGTAAGTGGGTGGACAAAATTTAATCAGACATTAATAATTCTGTATTTTATTGAATAATACGAATTTACAAAATTACGTAAGCAACATCAAATAGGTGAAGATCTTAGAAAAAAGAAAAGAATGGAAAAGAAAGAATGGAAGAAGCTAATAGATTTAGATAAAATCATACAAGGGCAGAAATCTAAAATACTAAAGCGAATACCTCAATTTGTTATAAACTGGCTCAAACGGTTAATTTATCAAAAAGAATTGAACGATTTGCTTTATAAGTTAAGAGAAACCAAAGGAAAATTTTTTGTTCGTCGGTTGCGTACCGAAATTTTAGATGTAAAAATAAATATTGAAGGCGAGGAGAATTTATCGGATTCGGGAAAATTTATTTTTGTATCCAATCATCCATTAGGCGGTGTGGATACGATGTGCGTGCTCGATATGCTTTCGCACAAATACGATATTCGTACGCTTACCAACAACTTGCTGATGAGTATCGTTAATTTGCGTCCGCTACTGTTGCCAGTAAGTGTGTTTGGTAAAACTAGCAACAAAGAGATGGATGCAGTAAACGAAACATACGAGTCGAATATACAGATTCTTACATTCCCAGCAGGCTTTGTGGCACGCATTATTGATGGCAAAGTGCTAGATAAAGAGTGGCATCCTAGTTTTGTAAAGAATGCCCTTCGTTATCAACGAGATATAGTGCCTATCTTTGTGGATGAAATAAACAGCAAATTATTCTATCGGATATTCAAGATTCGTAAATTTTTCCGAATTAAGGCTAATTTGGAGCTGTTCTTATTGCCTCACGAAATGTTCAATAAAAAAGGACATACCATCAAAATAAAAGTAGGTAAACCCATTCCATACCAAACATTTACCGATAAATATGATAATTATGAATGGGCACAAAAAGTGAAAATGCATGTCCATGGATTAGCAACAGATATTAATCGAAACTTGCAATAACGGTTTGCTTGCCAGTTGTTTTTTGCTTCAGATTTACATGTATTTTAGCATCCAAGGGCAAGAATAAATCTACACGAGATCCGAATTTGATAAAGCCAAACTGCTCGCCCTGTTTGGCTTTTTCGTTAGTATCGGTGTACCAAACGATTCGGCGTGCAACTGCTCCTGCGATTTGGCGTACGAGTATCGCTTGTTTTTTCTCATTTTCAATCACTACGCTTGTGCGCTCGTTGTCGATAGATGATTTTGGATGCCACGCTACTAAGAATAAGCCTGGGTGATATTTAAAGTACTTCACGATTCCGCTTATTGGAAACCAGTTGGCGTGTACATTTAATGGAGACATGAATATGGATACTTGTATGCGCTCGTCTTTGAAATATTCTGGTTCGTTTGTTTTTTCGACAACCACGATTTCTCCATCGGCAGGTGCATAGATTTTATTCTCATCGATTACAATCTCTCTCGTTGGCAAACGAAAGAATTGCAAAAAGAAAAAAAACATAAGCAAAGATGCAATTGCCATGAT
Source organism: Bacteroidales bacterium (assembly GCA_029942205.1). Classification (GTDB taxonomy): domain Bacteria; phylum Bacteroidota; class Bacteroidia; order Bacteroidales; family JAOZTL01; genus JAOZTL01. The sequence continues at coordinate 2,101 of JAOZTL010000303.1, forward strand.
GGATAGAATAATAACATTATTAATAAGTAAAAACAATAATGTATTAATAATAATTAAAACAGTAGACACCACAAGGAGTGTTGTGTTTCCTTCTTTAGTAAAAGTCATAATTGTTTTTTTAAGTAAATTGTAAATATACGAAAACCAAAGGCGCAGCAAGAATGATGCTATCAAAACGGTCGAGTATGCCACCGTGTCCTGGCAGAATATTGCCAGAATCCTTGATGCCTAAGCTTCGTTTTAGCATTGATTCCACCAAATCGCCATAAGAGCCTATAATTACTACAATTATGCTGATTATAATCCAATCCATACGCATTAATGAATCAAAAAATAAGGGCATAAAATAAGCTAATGTCAAGGCAGAAGTCATTCCACCAATAGCTCCTTCCCATGTTTTATTGGGTGAAATTCGTTTAAATAGTTTATGTTTTCCTAGCAACGATCCAAAAACATAAGCTCCCGAATCATTTATCCAAATCAAAAAGATGAATCCTAATAGGATTTGTGGCGAAAAACTAGAATCTGGTGTGTCTAATACAAAAAATGAGAGAAGCGAAAAAGGAATAGCAATATAAATAACACCTGCAATGGTGTAGGCCATATTGGTAAAAGGGTGTTCTTTTTTTCGGTACAATTCAATAATTGCAATAAATACAAATAGGACAATAAGCAAAAGATAATATCGAATATCTACCCATCCATTGAGCCATAGAAAGTTGCTAGCATACACTATAATTCCCGATAATATTCCGATGATTTTTTGTGCTTGAATTTGTTTGGAACCAACGATTCTATAAAATTCGTTGATTCCTAATATAGTTACCAATAAAAAAAATCCAAAAAAAGTATATGGGCTGTATACAATGCTTCCTATTAATGTTGTAGCAAAAACAATAGAAGATAATACTCTTATCAAAAATTTATTCTTCAATTTCTTTGGTTTCGGTGTATTCATTGATTAAAATTGTTGCTTTTTCTACCATTCGTTCGACAACAAATAAGTTGGTTTCGCCAAGCAAAAACGAACTGTCTTTATCATTAATAACGACGGCATCTATTTCACTTTCTTCTAAAATAGTTTTAAAAAAATCTGCTTCAAAAAAGTTTTCAAAAGTAGCTATTTTAATCCATTCTTTATTCTTATTTATTAAGTCTATCGATAATTCTTCTTTATCTGCCTCTACATAAAGCAAATAAACTTCTCCTTCTTTACGAATAATCGCTTGAATATTATTTCGTTTTAATAAATCTTCGCGAATATGAGCCCAATAAAACTTACTAAATTGGCTTATTTCTATCCATCCGTTTAGTTGTTTTAGTATTTTCTGTGCTTTTTGTTCTTGCTCTTTTTCCACATAAATTCTCACTTCTTCGAGATGAAATTCCGAATCTTTCTTTTTGATAACAATTGTTTCTATTTCGTTTTCTGTCAATATATCGACACGAAACTTAGTCTGGCTTACACGCTGGCAAGTCTCTAATTGTGTCCAGCTATGCAATTTGTCGCCTTTCAGGAAAGGAATACTTTTATCTAAATCCTCATTCTTGACATACAATTCATAATTATCCAAAATATACTTATTATCTTCTTTCCGAATAATTTGTGCTTCAATGTTTTCTGTCAATAATATTTGGTAAAGATTTTCGATGGGGGCTAACGAAATAAATGAATTTATTTTAGTCAGTCCTTTAAATTCATGTAACATTGCTTCAGCCTTTTTGCTATCTTTATTTTGTACATAAAGCTCGATAGCACCAATAAGGAACAGGCTGTCTTTTTCGTTAATAATAACCGACGCAATGTCGTTTTGTTCTAAAATATTACGGCAAAGCTCTGCTTGGTGCAAACGATCAAAACTTTGTATGCTTGTCCAGTCTTTCATGTGTTTAGTTTTAGTAAGTTCTTGAAATTTAATCCCTCTATGCGGGTTTCATATTTTCGGTTTTTGTTTTTTTAATTTTGTTTATTGAGCAATAAGTATAACGTGTAATTCTTTAGGACCATGTGCTCCCATAATCAATGTTTTTTCGATGTCAGCCGTTCGGCTAGCACCTGTAATGGTCGTAACCACAGACGGAAAATTGTCGGTATATTTTTTTTGTAATAAATCTAAAGCATCTTCTAATTCAGGCACAAGTTGGTTTTCGTGAGCAACAACAATGTGTATGGGAGCATAAGCATGCAGCCGCCTGCCTGTGGGCAATGCCGATGAAACCAGCACGCTGCCTCTACGTGCTACCAAATATTCGCAAGCGGTTAGCCCTATTTTCATCGACAAGAAATCGCTCTCTTTGTTAGAAAAAGGAATCCCGAATTGTTCCAATTGCTTGGTAATAGACCGATCATTACAAAACACTTTATCCGATTGCAGTATCGATTGTAAGCTTTTCTGCAAATCGTCGTCGTTGTGGCAATGATAAAAAAATCCACTTACTTGTTGCAATTCATCTCGGAAAGTATCTACTCGGTTCGTTTCAAATTTCGGATAAATAGTAGTAGCCTCGTTTTCTTTTATTAAAAAACGCTCTTTCTTGTTTCGCAATTGCTTATTGCGTAATCTATTTAGTATATTCTTTTTTTTATCTTCTACTTTAAATGTTGTATTCATGCTGTCTACTTGCTTTTGTATCTATACTAAATTGAGGTAATAATTAGGATTCTAAAAATGATTTATTTTTTGT
>JAOZTL010000304.1 GCA_029942205.1 Bacteroidales bacterium
ACTTCGACAGCATACAAGCCCATTGATACTTTAAAAAGGTTTCCCCCGTTACCTGTAAACGTATACACTTCACCATTTTGTGTATATGGTCTGTCTACTCTTGACGATATTTTTTCTATGATTTTTGAAAATTCCATAATGTTATATTAAAAATAAAAAACAAATTTAAAGGCTAGCCAGTAGCCTTTAATCTATTTTCTAGTATTGCTGTATGATGAATGACTCATCATCAATCTTTATTACATTTGTTTTTTCTTCTAATTCTTCCATACTTTCTACATCAAAATCTTTTCGCACTTCTTCAAAGTTTTTATATTCTGTATAAGTACAATCTAACTCCACTACATCCAATTCTATATTTTCATCCTCTAGATAATTATACAAAACCTCTAAACCGTCATAACTAAAGCTATCTGGTCTAGCGTATGAAAAAGCTGTTCTAAAGTCTTCTAAGTTTATTTTTTTATACATAGTAATTTGTTAAAATAATATAAGTAAAATTTGTTTATCTTGCTATCTGTATAATATAGTTAGCTACAACATCCCAGTAGTTAGCCGTGATTTGTTCTTCCACTTTCTCAAGTGCAAGCTCTTGATTTTTATACGCTGAATATTTTTTATTACTCATCATATTATCAATCAATCCGAATTCTTTCGCTATGTTCAAAATTTCAAAATTCGTATATTCTAATTCGATATACTCCCCTAAACCTTGTATATGTTCTTTTGTATTTGATAATTGATAATCTGTGTGCCTCCCCTCAATTAGAGAAAGGAATTTTTGAGCCTTTTCTTTCCCGCTTGCTTTTTCTGATATTTCCATTGAGTCACAGTCAAAAGCTTCGATAATATATTGAATATATTTTTTCTTTGTTATTGTAGAATTTTTCATAGTAAATTTATTAAAATAAATAAGTAAAAATTGTTTATATAATGAATCCAGTTGTTCCCACTAAAAGCTCTTTCTCTTGTGCTTCTATTAAAGACAATGTAAATGATTCTTGAAGTTGTTGTGCGTTCATGCTTAGTAGGTTAAAAAAGTGATAATAATAAAGATTGAAATTATTGAAATGAAAATTGTATATTGCTTCATTTTGATTTTTTAAAGAATAAATTAAAAGCTTTGTCAACTTTCTCTTTACCTTCGAGATAAAGGCGAATACTATCAGGTAATTTTTCCATGTTTATATATTAAATAGATAAAAAACTCATTCCCTCCATATTAATAATATAGAGGTTTCAATTTTTTATATAAAAGGTGTGAATCATTCCCCATAATGGGCGGTAGATATTGTCGTTCCTTTTCCTTAACTATCTTTATTATACATGAAGTCTCATTACATTACAAGTACTTTCTTTGACTTTATCGAACACCACACAACAAAGCCCTTATATCCAACCTTTCCCATAAAATTTCTTTTAAAAAATCTTTTTTTATTGTACTATTCCCATACATCCCTTAACAATTACACTCATGGAAAAAGAAAGTCTATCAAACGTCTTTACCGAAAGAAAGACACACAAACAAGTTAATGCACTCGTGAAGAAAAGGTTTTTTGAAGAAACACAAGAAAAGGAAATGTCTAAAGATGAAAAGAAATTTGATTCTTCTGTACTAGAGGCAATCGATTTTCTTGATGAACTCCCAGAGCTACCAACCACAGACAATAGCACTGTATCACTAGCAACCGAAAGACAAAATGAAAAAATGAAAGGTAAAAGGAGAAAGCTTTTAGTTTCTTCCTCTGATGATGATGAGGATGAGGAAGCACTTAGACAACTACTCGCAAAGCATGAGAAATCTATAAAAATATATGCTAGACGTGAACAAGCATTGGCAAATATTGGCGGCGATGGCAATGTAGGGCAAGCATTGGCAAGCAAGGGCACGCATTTCTTGAACTCATTCTACATCACTGTACTACAATTACAAGAAGGGTTTTCATTGGGAATGAACGTTGTTCAAGCTTGCCGATTGGCGGGAATTAGCAGCTCCACGTATAATTCTATGTTAAAAAGCTATCCGCAACTCAAAAAGCAATTCGCAGGGGCGTCCCAGGATTTACAAATAAAATGTATAAAAACTTTAAATGCTGGCGTTGGTATTGATCCTGATCTTGCGCTAAAACTTTTAGAAAGACTCAATCCTGATAAATATGGCAAGAATGCAAAGAAAGAACTCAAAGAAGACAACACAGCAAAAAGTGTTGTAAATAATGTTTTAATTCAGATAAAAGACAAGCCTGAAAATATTTTGCAGATCATGAAGGAGGCACTAGCCACAAAGCCTGTAAATTCAACACTTAAATAAAGGGTTACAATCCGTTAAGATTGTGAACCATGGCAACCAATGGGATCTTATATATTCCTTTGTTTGTCATGCTTACATGATACATATAGAGGCACACGCTATCCATACAAAGCCATTGAATCCAATACATGCACACATATACACACATATAATAGTGAGGGCTAACATGGGCAATGTTGGCAACGTTGGCACGAGTGAACTTATAGAAAAATTAATAGGGTAGGGGGTGGGTCTAGAGCCAAATGGAAATCGTGCCAAAATCCCTATTGGGTCTCCAAAAAATCCTGGAACTTTTTTGCCTATTTTGAAAAAATTCCGCCAATATTTTTTACACTAAAATTGCAACCAATGCCGCCAATCCTGCCAATATTTCAAACACCTGCAAATCCTTACCAATGCAAGCCACTCAAAGCCAAGACGTACCTACATGTGCACTGTTTGTTATATAGGCATTATTTGCCTATTTTTGCCACGAATTACCCCCAATTAGAATGATGTACCACAGAACATACTTGACATACTGGAGAATTGTTCTATCGTTCGTACGCTTGTACATGGGCAATTATGGAAAAGAGAGAAAATAAAACCAAACACACACACAAGTGGAGGATGTAGCGTAGCGAAATCCTCGTAAAGAGCCATTAATAGCACTTATTAGCGTCTCCTTCGTCGACGACACTGGTATGTGTGTGGGAGTTTTCTTCTTACAGGGGGAAGGAGATGTAAAAGCATTAGATAAGAAGGCGCGTTTTTGCGATACTTGACAAGTGTTTCTATACTGGGCTTGATTTTGCGAGGAAAAAAGGGTGATTTCAAAAGTGCCTGAGCAGATACTTCTGAGAAGTCAAAGGTATCTGAGCAGATACTTCTGAGATTTTTTACGTGTTTATGCAGTAATTCCTTGATTTTTTTATTTTCAAATGTTACTATACAATGTATGAAGGGGGAAAAACGTCGGAAAACCCCAAAAAACCCGTAATGCAGGTTTTTTGGATCCCCTATATCAATTTATACGCTTGATATACTTAATAATGATACAGAGTTCAAATCTCATTGTCAAAAATAGAAAGATAAAAAAAGCTTTCTGCATGACGTACGAAGGAATTATCGATGTGCTTATTGAATGTGAGCTTACTGATTTTCAAGTAACCCAGACGATGAAGCTTTGTAGTTTGATGAATGTAGATAATATGATATATTTCGATAAACTTGGTATTAGTGGAATTAGCGTAAAAAGATTACGATCGCTTTTGGTGAAATGTCAGATAATAGCAAAAGCTTATGTTTATAAGAACTCGAAATTTAAGTTGTATTATTTTAACCCATTTCTTGCAACGAAAAATCGTATTGTGGATGGAGAGCTTTACGAAGCTTTTATAAATATGGAAGTCAGACCGCCAACGTGGCTCACGAAGCGAAAAGATGAATTTATTATTATTTAAAAAATTTTTATGTTAAAAGTTTCTGGAGACAGTCACCTTGTAATTTTCTACGGTGGATTAAGCCCATTACAAATCGAATTAACCATGAAGCTCATCAGTGGAATGAGTAAAACTAATGCCATAAATTACAAGGCTTTGAAAATGAGTTTCTGGATGGAGGGTACATTGAAGACTGCGTTGAAAAAATTGGGAATTGTGAAAAAGTTGAAATTGTATAAACATTTCAAGATGTCTTATTACATGAATCCATATGTTGCTCAGAAAAATGAGGAATCAGTGGTTCGAATAGAAAAGTATTTTGAAAAAATTAATATTATTAACTCAAACTTATATGAACAATAAAAAATTTCTTGAAAAATTTTCCGAAACATTGGAGGTGATGAATAAAATAGTGATAGCAAAAAATCATGACTATGCTGGAGACAAAGCTTTCTCTAATTTTGAATTAGTTGAGGCGTTAGGAATTACGTCTGTTGGAAAAGGAATATTGGTTCGCATGTGTGATAAAATTTCCCGTATATCCAACTTGATAGATGGAGAGCTTGTTGGATTAGTTCCAGAAGTTGATGAGAAAATCGAGGACACTTTGATTGATTTGGCAAATTATAGTATTATTCTGGCTATATACCTTAAAAGCAAAAAATGATCAATGATTTCTTAGAACAAAAAACTGACAGTATTACTAAAGAAGAAGTGGTTGAATTTTTAAGAACTGCTTCTCCAGAAGTTCGAGCAGAATTTGAGGAGGGGATATTCTTGCTGGAAAATCCTGACTATAGATTTAAACCAGCAAGTTTCTCTGAATTTGTCTCAAATCCAAAATATTTAGGTGAAACACAGTGTTTTCGCAGTTGGCTAGGGGCTGGAAATGAAATTTTCAACTCTGAAAGGCACTATAACGAGATTACTCTATTAGTTGGAATAGGTGGCGGAAAATCTTATTTCTTGGCTCTAGCGTTACTATATATTGTACATAAATTACTTTCTAAGTACATTTGTGAGCTTAAATTCCAAAA
>JAOZTL010000305.1 GCA_029942205.1 Bacteroidales bacterium
TTTCGCTACTTTTTATTGCATCCGATTTTGCACTATCTGCTTCCAGTTTTAATAACCAAGCTTCACGTGCCTTAGCTTCGGCTATCAGCCGCTGTTCCTCGGTTTTTTCATTTGCTTCTAAGGCTATATTTCGTTGTGCTTCGGCATTATCTTTTTCTTTTTCAATTAACTCTTTTTGCTGTTCCAGATAATTTTTAGCTTGCATTGCAGAGTAAGTAAAACCTAACAAAATAACTATAATCAATGACGCAGCTAAACCCAACCATCGACGTGCTCGTTTTTTTCGCCGCTCTAGATATGCAATTCTTTTCTGACTTTCTATCAAAAAAACATTAGAATCAGAAACTAATTTCTCTCCTATTTCGAGTTTTTTCTCATAACTTTTACTTGAATCATCGTATTTTACAATCCAATATTCGTTAGGCAAACAACTATCAAACCAGCCTTTGAAATGAGACAATGTTCCTATTGCCAAAAGATACTCTCTGGAACGATCATTTTTTATCCAACGGTTCAATTGAATAGAAAATTCATCTAAACTATTTAGATTGTCTCGTTCTTCTTCGTCCCAAATTTCCAGTTTTTTCCAATTCCTAATAAGTGCTTCGTGTGTAATATCAAGTACTGTATCTGGAGCTAAGTATTTACTAGACAGGATATTTTCCTCAATAAATGGATGAATAAACGTACTGTCTGGCAGGCGAAAAATATTTAACACTCCACAAACAACATCAATCGAAATATGTTCTTTATTAATAATATTGGTAATTTCACGCAACGACATCCGATTACGAACAGCACGCCCTCCATCTATCTTTGTCAGAGACTGAAATACAGCTTTTAATATCAATTCTGCATCTTCTTTCTCTATTTGCTTCTCTGCCCAGTCTACTTCATTTATAAAGTACGAAAATGACTGGTCATATAATAAATTAGCATGTGTATTTAATACATTTGTCAAGGAAGGCGATTGATAATATTTTTTTTCTGACTCGGATAATTTTTCAAACCAATTATCGAAATTATCTTTATCGTCTCCTGTCAAATATTTGGTAGGCAAACCAGCTATTTTAGCTAAATGAATCAAATCCATTTCTTGATTTCCATTCTCGGCTTCTTTCCATAAACGATTCAGAGTATGCTGTAATACAGGTAATTGATCAAATCCTTCTCGTAATTCGTTTATTAATATTTCTGAAAGCCTTTTGGATATTTTCCCTCCAGAAAGAATTGCGGGTTCTTCTATAACTTGCTGTAACTCATTACGTTTCAAGCGAGGAACAAAAAATTGACTATAACCAATCGCTTCGGGCAAGCCTTTGAATGAAACACTTTGACTAATATAATCCGAACGCATCGTACAGACAACATAAATAGGCAATTCATGGTCTTTAGCTATTCGAGCCGTTTCTAATAATAAATTAACAGTAGTGTAAGCCTCTAGCGATGGACGTGAATTACTGAAATTTTCTGTATTTGTGAAAAACTCCTCAAATTGATCTGCCAAAATAAATAAATTAGATGCCTTCTGCTGCATCTTTTTCCGTGCTTCTGGCTTCGCATTTTCCCATTTTTCACTTGTTTTATCCAAATAATAATCGGTGGATTTGTACAGATCCACCAAAGCAGAAAAACCTTGTTGCAATTCGCCATACGCATGTTCATAGTCTAAATCCAAATGCATGCAAATAGCTGTGGTTAAGTTATGTAAGGGGCTTCGTTCTGGTCGGAAATCAGCAATTTTCCAATTATTATGCTTTGCTTTAAAAAAACCTGCTCGAGCATTTGGTATTACACCAGCATACACTAAAGACGACTTTCCATCACCCGAAGCTCCTGTGAGCATTAATACCTTTTTCTCTTCTAACTGTTTAATTATCTGTAAAACATGCAAATCTCGCCCTTTAAAAAATATGGATTCTTCTTCGGTAAAAGGGCGTAAGCCTGGGTATGGACAGATTTTTTGTTCCATGTAGTTTTTTTTCAATCTACGATTGTTTATCCAATTGTACTTTTATCTCTAATGGCATTAATTCTTCGGCGATTACTAATGAAATAATTTTAGGCGCATTAAATAGTTTATTTTTATTTACATCATAATTACCGTCTCCCAAAAACAAAATATTGGTATTAGAAGATGCGCCACCTGTTTTTTTCCAAATTTGTTGAACAAATGGAATTGCCCAATCTGCGGTTCGCTTAAAATAAACGACTGCCAGTCTTGATTTTTTTATTTGTTGTGCTACAAATTCAGCATAATTTCTATTTGAATTTTGTACAATATTTAATTTTTCAACTTCTGCAATATCTTCCAATAAATCAACAATTTGCAATGCCGAATCTTCATCTAACTCATTGTAAATGAAGAATATTTCAGTTGAACTAACATTCATACTACTACTTTGCTCGGCTTGCATAATCGAACGTACATCTTCGACAAAAAGAACGGGTGCATCGTGATTAGAAAACACCATGTTGTTAAAAATCGAATTTCTAACCGAATTTACAAATATTTCTTGCTCGTGATCCAAATCTTGGTCGCCAATTGACCATGGTCGCCAAATAAATAACTTAAAAAGAGAATCTTCTTGCTCATTGCGTTTCTGCGCTTCTTCCAAGTGATAATGCGTGATTGTTTTGCTTATAGTCGTACCTTTTAATGGTTCAAACTTATTACCAATCAAATGAATAGAACAATCAGCTTGGATAATTTTTGCTTTAGATTCTTTTTCAAAAATTTCTAAATCGTCATGATAATTAGCTGAAATAACATCCATGCCTGCTTTCCGCAACACATTGCCTAGCAAGCTTCTTAACGATTTTGTGTCGCTTGAAGTTTCTGCCAAAAAAACTGTTATTTTTTGATTAGATCCTTGCATTGATTTGAAATTTCATCTTTAATTTTGTTAATTTCATTCCTCTTTACTGCAATAAACGAGCAGAAAATCTTATTATTTGACTCTCTCTGGTATTGCAAAGTTTATTCCATACGTGTAAAAAAATAAAAATATCCTCGTATTTTGTTTTAATTTCATACGAGGATAAAAAACTATGTGTTATTTTATATTTTATTCACTTAAAGTCTTCTGCCTATTAACATTAGCCAATCTTTTTCTTCGGAATCCAAGCCCAAAGCGCATCGACTTTAATTGGCTCTGCACCAGTCTCATCAGTAATCAATACTGGCACAAAAAGCTCTCCTTTCTCTGTATCCATAATGTGCTGAACTTGTTCGTCAGACAGCGTTGCAACAGCTTTCATCGCACCAGTAGAGCGCCATACGAAAGCGGTATCTAATTTTTTTACGAGCATAATTCTATCGTCAGGAACATTCATCCCTACAACCATTCCTGTTGCTGTTTCTGCCAACAAAATCATGGCTGCTGCATGCAATTGCCCGATGTGATTTTGTACTTCTGTTTTATTTTCTAATGAAACAACGACTTCGTTATGCGTCATTTTTTCGTAACGAACACCCGAAAAACCTGTATATTTTACAAATCCGCCTACGGCTTTGCTCATTCCTGCTATTTGCTGTTCTTTTTCTAATCCAGAAAATTGAGACACTAATTTACTTAATCCTGATGAATTATCCATTTTTTAATTTATTATTAATTGTAAAAATCTTGCACAAGTGTGTGCTAACAAAATTTAATTCGTTTATTTTCCCAATATTACACATTTTTACTTAATCAATAAAATTTAATCTCTTAATTTTAGTTAAAGTTCATGACTTCTTTTTATATCAAAAAACTATGTTTAAGCAAATACTCTTTATTCTAGCATTTTCTTTTTCTACTAGTCCCGATTATCCTGTAATATTTGAAGATGATTACAACAAAGCTATTGTTTTTGTTAAACAAAATAAAAACACCTTTGTGTCAATTTCTCGCAAATATAATAATAATCCAGCAGAAATAGTCAGTGCAGCCTTTCCTGAATTGATTCGTTACTCCATTTTATATGATTTTTTTGAGACGCTATCACTTGAAATTTTATACACAAAATACGGAACAGATTACTCTGATTTTTCTATCGGAAACTTTCAAATGCGCCCTTCATTTGTCGAACAAATGGAAAATTATTGCAAAAAATCAAATAAACTAAGAATAAAATATCAAATCATATTAACATTCCCTACGGATAATATCGAATTACAACGAAAAGAACGGCTACGGAGACTACAAAATGTGCGATGGATGACTGTCTATTTGAATTGTTTTCATGACATCATCGACGAACGTTTTCCGATAACATTTCATAATACGACAGAGAAAATTCGCTTTCATGCTGCCGCATACAACACGGGCGTTCTGAAATCGGAAACGGAAATACGAAAATGGATTCCTCGAAAAATTTTCCCTTATGGATTAGGGGTCGAAATGCCACAATATTCATTCTCCGACATTGCAGCTGATTTTTTTTTGAAAAAAAACAGTCTTTTTTCTCAAAATTAAAACATTTTTCTGTATATTGAGATCTTCTTATTTTATTCAAATCTCTTCCTAAAAATTAATAAATTATTTTTCATAACAAAACACTAATTTTCAATAACTTAAAAATCAAGCACATGAAAAACAAAAATCTAATTATATTCAGTTTTGTTCTGCTAATCTTTGGTTTTGCATGTAACAAAGCGAGTGAACCACGCCCATTGATCGATCCTCCATTAAGCCAGCTAGAACCCGAATATGACGTGTACAGCGTAAGTGTAGACAAGGGAGATACTCTGAATTATGCTACGGGAACAAAAATAATTATCTC
>JAOZTL010000306.1 GCA_029942205.1 Bacteroidales bacterium
CACACCACGTACCTTAAATGCATTTGGCTTTCCGTCTGCTTTAGAAACGTTTATTGGCAGATTAAAAGAATCTGACACAATTATAAATTTCAATTCTAATTTTGAAGAACGTCTTGAAATAAACCATGAAGCGGCGATTTACCGTGTACTTACAGAACTAATAAACAACACATTAAAACATGCGAAAGCAAAAAACATACAGATTTCAATAAAATACAAGCCTCTAAAAAATAAGTTAAAGATTGAATATTTGGATAATGGAGTTGGTTTTAATTACAAAGAAAAATTAATAAGCAAAAGAGGTTTTGGACTAATAAACATGCAGCAGCGAATAAAAACGTTTAACGGTACTATAAAATTTAACACAAAAATAGATAATGGTTTAACTGTTTTCATTGCCTTTGAAAAACTGAAACTTAAGAAATAATAACAATCTAAAAGTTATATTATGATTAAAATAATGATTGTAGATGACCATAAAATGTTTCGTAATGGTATAAAATTAATGATTGAAGCAGAAAAAGTAGGAAAAGTAATTGCCGAAGCAGAAAATGGCAAACAATTCTTAGATTTACTGAAAAATCATGAGCCAGATATGGTCTTAATGGACATTGATATGCCAATAATGGGCGGAATTGAAGCAACAGAAAAAGCTATTGCTGAATATCCAGACTTAAAAATCCTTGCTCTTTCTATGTTTGGCGATGAGAAGTTTTATTCAAAAATGCTAAGTGCTGGTGCAAAAGGTTTCTTACTGAAAAAATCGGGAATGTCGGAACTTTTCAAGGGAATTGAAGAAATTGCAAAAGGCGAATCTTACTTTTCAAATGAATTGCTGCGAAAAATGATAATAAATTTAGAAAACAGCACTCAAAAAAGCACAAATCTCGAGAATATTATAAAATTTACAGATCGAGAAATGGAAATATTGCAATTACTTTGCAAAGGAAAATCAACCAACGAGATAGCCAAACTAATTTCATTAAGCCCAAAAACGATTGATAGTTACAGGAGTAAACTTATTTCAAAAACAAATACAAAAAACACAGTAAGTTTGGTTATTTATGCCATAAAAAATGAACTGATAAAATTTTAAAACAACAAAGTGCGCTTTTAGCGCACTTTGTTTTTTCCTTAATTACCCACAATACCTGAATATCACCATTCCTTTTCACAAGATTTCCCCATATCATTTCACAAGAAAATCCTCTTGTTTTGCTCTTTTTCCATTCATAACTTGTACTCAAATATTTAGAGGGTTAAATAATCAGATGGAAAAAAGCTTAAAAATACTTTTAATAGAAGACAATCTAGCATTCAGAGAAGGCTTAAAAACTTTTTTAACGGTTGAATTAAAACATGTTGTGGTTGGAGAAGTGTCTAATGAAATTAAAGCTACTGAATTGATTCCAAAAATAGACTCCCTAGATATTGTAATAATGAAAATCGATATGGCAAAAATAACGGATATTAAACTTACTGAAATTTTAATACAAAAATATCCATATTTATTTTTTTTAGGAATTTCGATGTACAAAGAAAAACTTTTTTTGTTAGAATTGATAAAAATGGGCTTTAAAGGGTGTATAAACAAGCAAGAATATTTTAAAGACTTACCCAAAGCAATTAAATCTTTAATGGTGGGAAAACAGTTTTTTTCCTGAAAATCTGAATATTATAAAACGATAATAAATTTAATAATACATTAAAAATTAGGAATTATGGGTTTTAATAAATTTAAAATTGCACAAAAAATATTGCTTAGTTTTGCGGTTGTTATTATATTATTTGCGGGTGTTTCTTCTTTTCAGTTATTTAATTTGGAAAAATTGAGTTTTTTGCAAAATGCAGAAGTAAAACGTGCCGACGATGCTTTAATAATTACGGATCATGGAAATTTAGATGCCAATTCGTATATTATAGTTACCAATGCTATAATTTACAGAAATAAAAACAAAACAATTTCTGACTGGCAAAAGAACAAACGTATAGTAAAAAATAAGTTTGAATATTTTGACAAAATAGTCGATACAAAAGCAGAAGAAGACTGGCTTGCAGAAGCAAAAGAAGCCTATTTTCATTTAGAATTTTTAGCAGATACAGAACTATTCCCTCTTCTTTTTGAAAGTACAGATTCGTTAAATCACTTAGACGAAATTAAAGAAATTAATACTGAAATAGAAAATCAAATAGTTGAAATCCAAAAGCCTATGCACAAAATAGTACATAGTTTGAAACTTGAAAACCTAGATGCAGTACAATTAGCCAACGACACTATCACTCAGACAAAAAACACAACAATAATTCTTGTTAGTATTATTATTATACTTATTCTATTTTTTGTTTTTATTATGAAAAAGAATATTGCAGACATCCTAAGCACCTTAATTTCTGAGATACAAGAACTCACAAAAAATTCTATTCAAGGAAAACTCAATGAAAGAATTGATGAGAATAAAATAAATTTTGAAGTTAGAGAAATAGCTATTAGTGTAAATAATACAATTGATGCACTTGTAATTCCATTAAATATGACAATTGATTATGTTTCTAAAATTTCCAGAGGAACAATTCCTACACCAATTACGAATACTTATAATGGTGATTTTAATAATATAAAAAACAACTTAAACTTACTTATCGCCGCAAATAATGAGATCGTTGAAAAATCAAGAGCCATAAGCGAAGGAAATTTAATGGTAAAAATACAAAAACGGTCTAATGAGGATATTTTAATGGAAACTTTAGGCGAAATGATAAATTCGCTTACCGATATAGTTATCCAAATTTCAAATACAGGAAATAATGTTTCCACAGGAAGTTTGCAAATAAGCAGAGCATCTGATGCCGTAGCACAAGGTGCAAATGAGCAAGCTGCTTCTGCCGAAGAAATCTCAGCCTCAACAGAAGAGATGTCTGCCACTATCCAGCAAAATAATGATAATGCCCTTCAAACAGAAAAAATTGCACTGAAAGCTTCTGATGGAATCACCAAAGGCATGGATTCGTTTAAAAACACATTCAAAAGCATGGAGAAAATTGCCGAAAAAATCACCATAATTACTGATATTGCTGATAAAACCGATATTTTAGCATTAAATGCTGCCGTAGAAGCCGCAAGGGCTGGTGAGCACGGAAAAGGCTTTGCTATTGTTGCCGCAGAAATTAGACGATTGGCAGAAAAAACACAATTCTCGGCAAAAGAAATTAATGATTTATCGTCAAATAGCCTCGAAACGGCTAAAGAGTCTAACGATTTAATGAATCAAATCGCACCGAATGTGCAACGTACAGCACAGTTGGTTCAAGAAATTTCGGCAACAAGCAATGAGCAAAATATAGGAATTAATCAAATTCGTGGTGCTATTGAGCAACTGACTCAAGTAACACAACAAAATTCTGCATCGGCAGAAGAGATGGCTTCAAGTAGTCAAGAATTAGCGCAACAATCAACACATCTTAAAAGTATTATTTCTTTCTTTAAAACAAAAAATCAGTTAAAAGAAGTTAAGATAGAAAACACCATAAAAAAAATAAAAATAAACACCGAAAATAGAGAAGAGGAAGAAGGAATCAAGATAAATTTAAGCGAAAATAAAACAGATCCCAATTTTGAAAAATTTTAAACATTCTTCAAAATATTTTAATTTTAGTGAAAAATAATCCTAAACTTAATAAAAACTAAAAGTATGAAAAACATTACGATTAGATTCAAATTAATAAGTGCAACCGTTATTTTTGCAATTATACTTATCAGTATCGGTGTTTTTACTTATTTCAAACTCAAAGAAATCCAACACATTCATAAACTAAGTTCCAGTTCTGTTGAAATAGAGCAACTTGGCTTAAAGATGCGAAAAGCAGAAAAAGATTTTATGCTTCGTAGTGTAACAGATAATATGTATTATCAAACAAAAACCAGTAAATATTTATCCGATTTTGATAATTTGTTAGAAAACGTTCATTCTGAAATAGAAATACTATTAAATGATGATTTAATAAAAGAAATGAGACTACAAACATAATTATCAAATCTTAAAACATATTTTAATAATTACGATAACGGTTTTAAAGTGTTAGTAAGTGCTCTCACCAAGCGAGGACACAATGACGATGGTGAAATTGGCGAATTTCGCAAAACAATTCATGGCATAAATGAGCATATTAGTGAAATTGATTATTTAACTGCTATTTTATTGAAAATTAGAAAAGATGAGAAGGATTACCTTCTACGACAAGATTTAAAATATCAGAAAAAACTGAAACGAAATGTTGAAAAATTAAAAAAACGTATTAGTGCAGACAATCAGATAGATAATGACACTAAGAGTGAACTTATTGATGAATTAGATATTTATTACGAAGCATTTAGTCATGTAATAGAGATTGATAAAAAGATTGGATTCACAGCAAACGAAGGTTTACAAAAAGAATTCAGAGATGCAATACATCAAGTAAAACCTGCAATACTTAATTTAGTGAAAATTTTCACTAATGAGAGCGAAAAAAAATCGAAGAAAACATTTATTCAATTGCGACCTTAATTTTTGTCTTTATTCTCTTTTCAAGTATCTATATGTTTTTCATTATTTCATCAATTAAGGAATCGCTGACCAATGCAAAAAAGATAGTAAGAGCGATAGCACAAGGTGATTTTTCTGAAGATATTGAAATAAAGCAGTTTGATGAGATTGGCGAACTTCAAAAAGACATAGCCTTGATGCTGAAAAAACTAAGATTTAGCGTATTTT
>JAOZTL010000307.1 GCA_029942205.1 Bacteroidales bacterium
ACGTAGATTTAAACGATTCAACCAAATGGTGAGGCAATTTCCGAATAAATCCAACCGTATCGGATAACAAAAATGGCAAATTCCCGATCACCACTTTACGCACAGTCGTGTCAAGAGTTGCAAACAATTTATTTTCAGCAAATACGTCCGATTTACTCAAAAGCGTCATCATGGTTGATTTCCCAACATTGGTATAGCCCACAAGTGCGACACGCACCAATTGTCCTCGATTTTTTCGTTGCGTTATTTTTTGTTTATCAATTTTTATGAGTTGTTTTTTCAGCTTTGCTATTTTATCTCTAATAATCCTTCGGTCGGTTTCTATTTCAGTTTCGCCAGGGCCCCGCATCCCGATACCGCCTCGTTGGCGTTCCAAGTGCGTCCACATGCCTGTCAAACGAGGCAATAAATACTGATACTGAGCCAGTTCTACTTGTGTTTTGGCATGAGCCGTTTGTGCTCTACTCGCAAAAATATCTAAAATTAAATTCGTACGATCCAAAATTTTCCGTTCCAATTCACGCTCAATATTTCTTAGCTGCGACGGTGTCAATTCATCATCAAACACCACCAAATCAATATCATTCAGCTCGATATATTCTTTGATTTCGGCTAATTTTCCTGTACCGACAAAAGTTTTGGCATTTGGATGTTCTAATTTTTGAGTAAATCGTTTTAAAGGAACAGCTCCAGCCGTCTCGATCAAGAAAGCTAATTCATCTAAATAGTCTTTCACCTCTCGTTCGGTTTCTCCTTGACTTATTAAGCCAATAAGAATGGCTCTTTCTGGTTCTATTTTTATTGTTATTGGTTTGGTTGCCATATTCTATTTTTTTTTGCAAAGATAAGATAAGTAGTTGTACAAAAAAAATTGGCATTTCACTTTCAATCAATCTTTTAATTATATACTAAAACGCTGTAATAATTACAAAACAAAATGTTTGTTTTTAGAATCATTACGACAATTTAGCATAAACACATTACAACGACACTTCAATAAGAAATTGATACGGTCTTGAATAATCTATAAACAAAAAAAAGCCCTGACAAATGTCAAAGCTTCAACTATGGAAAATTTAGTGATTTTTTTATATAAATACAGATTACTCTAATTGGAAATTAATTGGCATACTGTACCAAACATTTACTTTTTTACCACCTTGTTCGCCAGGCTTCCATTTAGGCAAGTTTTTTACTACTTTCAAAGCAGCTTGATCCAATAATGGATCAATACCACGCACCAAACTCACATTGGCAACACGCCCTTGGCTATTCACAACAAAGCGAATAAATACTTTTCCTTGAATATTACTTTCACGAGCAATAGCAGGATATTCTACATGCGAAGCAATGTAACGGCGCAAACCAAGATCTCCTCCAGGAAATTCAGGCATTTTTTCTACTTTATAAAAAATCTGCTCTTCCGCTTTTTCTTTCTTTACTACTACAGGATCAATAAAAGTTGTTTCGTCAGCTTCATCAGTAAGCATGTCAATATCGTCTGTTTCTTCATCATCATCTTTTACTCGAAAAATTTCTACTACTTGAGGTATTTCTTGTTTCACCTCTGGTGGTTTTGGTTCTTCCTGACGAGTAACCTCCATTTGTTCATCTTCAGCTGCTTCTTCATCCGAACGTTCAAATGTATCGATCGAAGTTTCACGTGTAGACCACTCAAACGCAAGGACTAAAACTCCTAGAGCTACAATAAATCCGATCTGTAAAAAAGTGCTTTTCATTTTTTCAAGATCCGATTTAGGATTTTTTTTAAGTTCCATTTTTTTTATTTTATGATAATATTATTTATTTCGTTTTGAATATATACTGAATTGCTGTTATAATTGTGATTTAGAAAATGAATTGTTTTTTGTTTGTTTTTTATTCATAAAATTCTTGCATAGCCTGTGTTATGGAATAATTTTATGAGTGAAAACAGGCAGAAAAGAAACGTTTTAAATTCATAATTATGATAGCATTTCGGTATAAAAGCCTCAATTATTTTAGCGGCTAAGATAGAGTTTTCTATTGAATTACAAAATTTTTTATTGTAACACAAAGCTGATAGGCACGGTATACCAGCTATTTATCGGTCTGCCTCCTGTTTTTGCTGGTTTCCAAGCAGGCAAACTGCGGACGATTCGCAACGCTTCTTCGTCGAGGAGTGGGTCTATTTTATTTAAAGTTGCAACATTTTCTATTTTCCCTTCTTTCGTTATTTTAAATCGTACATACACTTTTCCTTGTATTTGTTTTTCTTTCGCCTCGGCCGGGTAGCGAATATGCTTCTTAATGTACAGTTTCAACCCTACTTCGCCCCCTGCAAAAGTAGCGGTAGTCGAGAATACATCATCGGGTAACGAAACGAAGTACTCTTCTTCTTGTTCTGGCTTTAGTTTCAAATCATTTGTCAATTCGTATGGTATTTCCATCGATACAAAATTCAATTCGTTATGTATTTCTTCATTATTTCCTCGAACCACCAAATATTCGATCGCAATATTTGGGGCTGGAGGCTGCAATATTTTTTCTTTTTTTGTGTAATATTTTTCTATTTCGACATCGATTCCCACAAAACTTTCGCTTGCCAAAACATCTTTTTTCTCAGGTATCCAGTCTATTTCTATCACCAATAATAATAGCGACAGTACGATAACGAAGCCTATTTGTAAAAACAAACCACGTTGTCTTTCCAAATTTGCTTTTTTTCTCTTTTTCGTTTCCATAAAGTCTTCAATCTATTTAATTGTGTATAATCAATTTCTCAAAAAAAAGCATTTGGATTAATCGGTTTTTCTTCAAAAAGCAATTGATAACTAATTGTTGGATATAATCGTTGATCCCCCGAATAGCCTATAATTTGACCTTTTTCGACCATTTCTTTTTCGACAACAATAGCACGCTCAAGCCCTTTGTACACACTTTGTAGCGATTCGGGATGTCGAATAATAATTTTTTTTTCGGCAACACCCCAATTATCAAAATCTTCTATCAAAAAAATCTCTCCTTCAGAAACAGCAAGAATAGCTGTATTTGTTTCTACTTTGTACGTAATTTCGGGATGCGAAATAAGTAAATATTCCTTTTCTGTTCCTTCTTGTTTTTGTACAACTTTCTTATTAATAAAATAATCACTCACTACATTCACTTTTCCTACGGGAGTAACAAATAAATTATTTTTTGTATTATTCAATGCATTATTAATAATACTGGTAATAAATAAATAGGCAAATATAACCGACAATAAAGACGGCATGGCTACACGAAACCGCCATTTTTGTACTTTTTTCGGTTCTGGTTTTAAAATCAACAAAATTCGATCTTTTAATGCATTTTGTGCAAAATTATTGGTCAATTCGGTTACAGGCTGCGGCTTTGACAGTTTCAGCATCAATTGAGAATAAGCATAATCGTTGCTTTGTTTTTTCACCGTTTCGTCCACAATAAACTCATGATTTTGTTGTGCCATTCTTTTCGTTTTTTTGCTAAAAGGGCTAAACCAAAAAAAGATTTCCAATAATTCAAAAAACAGAATATCAATCGAATGCAGCTGTAATGCGTGTATTTTCTCGTGTTCGAGCACTTGCTGTTTTTCTTTGCCGTTCAGTTTTGCATAGGAATCACTCAAAAAAATAAATCGGAGAAACGAAAATGCTACTGTTGTATTTGTGACTTCTACTATTTTGAATTTACCAATTCTTGCACATTTATTTTGTTTAATTAAGCAATTGATCGAACGCAAATTACGAATAAATATAATCGAATATCGTAAAACACCAGACAAATAAACTACAAAAATAAATGATAAAAAAACAGCCAAAAAATCGAAATTGGAGCTATTCTCCGCATGTACAAACAAAAACGAATCATTTCCTGTGGCCGTAAATTCTAACACAGATGCATAATTATCGAATGGTAACGAAAATGGCAACTTGAGCCATGGGAGAATTAATCCTACGAAACTCATGGTCAAAAAATAAAAGCGATTCCAAACAAAATGCGTAAGCTTATGAAAAAACGATTTGTAAAACAAAAAGCTAATCATCAAGAATACAGATGATTCTATTAAATATGTAAGCCATTTAATTATCATAGCTGATTATCAGGATTATGCTCGTCGATTATTTTTTTCAACTCTTCGGCTTCGGCATCCGACATTTGCTGATCTTTCATCATAAAAGAAACAACATTTTCGTAAGAACCTTCAAAATAATTGCTCAAAAAACTCTTAAATGCTGATTTTCTATATTTTACTTTATTTATTATCGGAAAATACAAATGTGTTTTACCAAAAGCTTTGTGATCGATAAATCCTTTTTTCTCCAATATCCGTACGATCGACGAAATGGTATTGTAAGGCGGTTTTGGCTCTGGCATTTCCTTTATTACGTCTTTTACAAATGCTTCTTTGAGTTTCCAAAGAATTTGCATGACCTCCTCTTCTTTCTTGGTTAATGTTTCCATAGTGCAAAGATATAACTTATTTTCCAGTTCTACAACTTATCTTTCAGTTTCAAAACGCATTTTTACGTTCATTATTTTATTACCAAAGTTTTTTTTTATAATTTTCGAGTAAATATAGGCAATACAGAGCCACAACAAATGATTTCATGTGCTGGATTTTATGCACTATTTTTTTTGAAGGTGTTTATATAAGGGCTTTCGACTTACAAAAAATTTCACACATTTACTGATTATACCAATTCAACACCAAAACACCCGATAAATCCGTTATCTTTTTCCGTTTTACT
>JAOZTL010000308.1 GCA_029942205.1 Bacteroidales bacterium
CTTTTTCTATCATAACTTTACTTTTTTAGTGTAAAGCTATTTCAGAACAAGACAAATGAAAGAATACAAAACCATAGCCGAAACAAAGAACTTTATAATTCTCGACAAATTTACCAAATTTTCAGAGATAAACGAGGCAGCTGTCAGTTACCAAACAGAAGCAAGCTTAGAAAAAGAGTTTATTCAAGATTTAATAACTCAAGCTTATGAGCATCTACCAAAGCTTAAAACGCCTGAAGCCAGGCTTGCCAATGTGAGAGAAGAAGTGCAGTCTCTCAATAAAATGCAGTTTACTGATAAAGAGTGGTTGCGTTTTGTGGTGGAATATTTGGATAAGCCCAGTGATAACCTCATAGATAAAACACGGAAAATACACGATGACTATATTTATGATTTTGTTTTTGACGATGGACATATACAAAACATCTACCTAGTAGATAAAAAGAATGTTGCCCGCAATAAGGTGCAAGTAATATCACAGTTTGAGCAAACAGGCACGCAGGCTAATCGTTACGATGTTACTATATTAATAAATGGTTTGCCACTAGTGCAAGTAGAACTAAAAAAACGAGGTGTGGCAATACGTGAAGCTTTTAATCAAGTACATCGCTACACCAAAGAAAGTTTTAACAGTAAAAACTCACTCTTTAAATACTTGCAGCTATTTGTTATTTCTAACGGAACGGATAGCCGTTATTTTGCCAACACCGTAGAGCGAAACAAAAACAGTTACGATTTTACCATGAATTGGGCAGAGTCTGACAATACACGAATAGAAGACCTCAAAGATTTTACGGCTACTTTCTTTCAAAAAAATACACTTTTAAAAATATTGCTTAACTATTCGGTTTTTGATGCAAGTAATGTTCTGCTGGTCATGCGCCCCTACCAAATAGCAGCAACAGAGCGTATTATGTGGAAAATAAAAAGTTCCTTTCAAGCAAAAAGGTGGTCAAGCCTCGACAGTGGTGGTTTTATTTGGCACACCACCGGCTCAGGCAAAACCCTCACCAGTTTTAAAGCGGCACGACTAGCCACCGAACTCGATTTTATTGATAAAGTATTCTTTGTAGTTGACCGTAAAGACCTCGATTACCAAACCATGAAAGAGTATCAACGTTTTTCGCCCGATAGTGTGAACGGTTCAGACAGTACCGCAGGTTTAAAACAGAATATTGACAAAGAGGATAACAAAATAATTGTTACCACCATTCAGAAGCTCAACAACTTAATGAAAGGTGAGGGGAAGTTAGACATCTTCCAAAAGCATGTAGTATTTATTTTTGACGAAGCCCACCGCTCGCAATTTGGCGAAGCGCAGAAGAATCTGAAAAAGAAATTTAAAAAATACTATCAATTTGGCTTTACAGGAACGCCTATCTTTCCAGAGAATGCTTTAGGTGCAGAAACAACGGCAAGCGTATTCGGTAGTGAATTGCATTCTTATGTTATTACTGATGCCATTAGAGATGATAAAGTGCTGAAATTCAAGGTCGATTACAATGATGTAAGACCTAAGTTTAAGGCTATTGAATCGGAGCAAGACGAAGAGAAATTAAGTGCCGCCGAAAACAAAGAAGCTTTATTGCACCCTGGCAGAATTAAAGAAATTTCTAAATACCTACTTCACAATTTTAGGAAGAAAACCCACAGACTACACAATGCCCAAAAAGGTTTTAATGCTATGTTTGCCGTTAGCAGTGTTGATGCTGCCAAATGTTATTATCAAGAAATAAACAAGCAACAAAAAGAAATTGACAAGCCTCTAAAAATAGCCACTATCTTTTCCTTTGCTGCCAATGAAGAGCAAAATGCCAAAGGAGAAATATCCGATGAAAGCTTTGAAACTTCGGCAATGGATATTAGTGCAAAAGAGTTTTTAACAGAAGCTATAAATGACTACAATGCCCTATTTAAAATGAATTACGGTGTTGATAGTAAAGGCTTTCAAGACTACTACCGAGACCTTGCCATGCGAGTAAAGAACAAAGAAATTGACCTACTGATAGTAGTGGGTATGTTCCTAACGGGTTTTGATGCGCCTACGCTCAATACGCTTTTTGTGGATAAGAATTTGCGTTATCATGGTTTAATACAAGCCTTTTCACGTACCAATCGTATTTACGATGCCACAAAAACCTTTGGTAATATTGTTTCTTTTAGAGATTTAGAAATGGCAACCATTGATGCCATTACGCTCTTTGGCGATAGCAATACAAAAAATGTAGTTTTAGAGAAAAGTTACAAAGAATATTTAGAAGGTTTTACCGATATAGCAACGGGTGAGGCTCGCCGTGGTTATATTGAGGTAGTGAAGGAATTAAAGGAACAATTTCCCATTCCCGAAGAAATTGAAACCGAAAAGGACAAAAAAGCATTCACAAAACTTTTTGGCGAATACCTGCGAGTAGAAAACATACTTCAGAACTACGATGAGTTTACTAATCTGAAAGCACTTCAAAGCATAGACTTAAACGACCCCGAAGCCCTAAAAACCTTTAAAAAGGAGTATTTTGTTACAGATGAAGAAATAGTTTCGATGAAAGAAGTGGAACTACCCGAAGAACGCAAAGTACAAGATTACCGCTCTACTTACAACGACATTAGGGACTGGTTGCGCCAACAGAAACAAGGCAAAAAAGACGAAGAATCAACTATTGACTGGGACGATGTAGTTTTTGAAGTGGACTTACTTAAATCGCAAGAAATTAATTTAGACTACATTATTGAATTGATATTTGACCATAATAAAAAGACCAAAAACAAAGAGGGCTTAGTTGAAGAGATTCGTCGTATTATTCGTGCAAGCGTAGGCAATAGAGCCAAAGAAACTCTAATAGTTGATTTTATTAACGAAACAGAACTTGACAGCATTCCAGATAAAGCAAGTATTATTGATGCGTTTTATCTCTATGCCCAAGGCAAACAGAAAGCAGAAGTTGCTAATTTAATTGCCGAAGAGAAGCTAAATGAAGCTGAAGCAAAGCGTTACATTACCGCATCGCTAAAGCGAGAATATGCCAGTGAAAGCGGAACAGAACTTAATTCTATATTGCCAAAAATGAGTCCATTAAACCCACAATACCTAACAAAAAAGCAGATTGTTTTTCAAAAGATTGCTGCTTTAGTTGAGAAATTTAAGCGTGTGGGAGGTAAAATATGATTTCCTTTAAATTTATACTGAAATGCTCACCTAATTATGAATTTAAAACGTTTCTTTTCTGCCTGTTTTCACTCATAAAAACAAACAAAAAATAATTCATTTTCTAAATCACAGTTATAATAGCAATTCAGTATATTAAGATGCTACACCCTGAGGGTTTGTTGTCTTTTAATTACAAAGAAACTAGCAAGTTTCTTTGTAAGAAATAGATAAAAACCTCAGGGTGTTTGCATTTTTTAAAGTAAGAAAATCTTGGAAAGCTTTGTTACAATAACATAAGATGAGAATAGTGATTAAATAGCATTATAAAATTCATTTTTAGTGTTGCAAATACATATTTTAGGAAGTTTTTCATGTTTTTAGAGCTGTAAATTATAGTTTTTAATGCTCAAAAAAGATTAATTACACCTAAATATTTCATAAAAAACAGATTAAAAACTTTTGTTTATATATAAGGAGTAAATTTCATAAAAAACAGGTTAAAATAATTTTTTTTTATTTTTTTTTAAAATAAATTTGGTAGATTAAAATATTTACTTTATATTTGCAGAGAATTTTAAATTAAAAGTTTCACTAAAATTAAAAAGAATGAAAAATAAAGAAAATTTTTCCAGACAAGGTTTGATTCAAGCCTGTTCTGATTTAAGAAAGAACTTAGATCGAGACAAAATTGAATTAGAACAAATGAATATTACGACTAGTATGGTAACCGATTTTGAGACCAAGCTAGCGAGTGTAAAACAAGTAGAGCAGGACGGAGTGATTCGAGATAAGAAAAAACTCCTTACTCAGCAGAAAAATAAGCTGCGCAATCAGTTGCATACAGAAATGTATCGGTCTTTGTTATTCCTGCAAGCTTTTATGGATGAGGATTCGACATTGCTGGATTCTTTGCAAATGAAAGGTTTGAGTAAAAAGAATGATACTAATTTTACAAATCAAGCAGAAGGATTTATACAGTTGATAACTAACAATAGTGCAGAGCTATTGGCTTTCGGTTTGGATAAAAACTTACCTACGAAGCTGTCTGATCAGATAGAGGAGTTTCGTGAGTTATTGTCTGAACGTAAGGCTTTGACTCACTTACGTGAGATACAAAAGCAAGAACGCTCGACTTTGTTTTCGCAATTGTATAAAGACTACTTACGGATTTGTATGGTTGGTAAAAGTGTTTGGTATGGTGCAAATGCCGCCAAATGGAATGATTATAAAATAACTATTAAATAAATTGTGTAACCGAAATTTTTGATTTATAAATTTGATTAAAACTGCTTTTTTGAAACGAGAGCAGTTTTTTTTTTACTCTAAGGTCTACGTGTTTCTATTCTATCCAAAGCTTTATGACGAGACGCAATAGCTTTTGAAAAGTTTAGGGAGCAAGAAAAACCTACGAGGTTTGGCTGGCAGATTCCCAAAACACATAAAGTGAAGCATGGCGTTATCCACTAACCCAACATTGCTTCACGAGCAGATCGCACGGCTTCGGTGACATTGAGCAATGTGCTTACTCCTATTATTCTCAATATCATCGAAAAACAAATAATATGTATTCTGATGTTTATACCGTAGGATACTTTT
>JAOZTL010000309.1 GCA_029942205.1 Bacteroidales bacterium
CACTTCGTTAAATTTATAATTGACAATGAATAATTGATAATTATTTTACTGATAAACAGTAGCTTGCGAGTGCTAATATCCAAATAAATATTTATCATTTATCAGTCTGTCTATTAGGTGATTACAGTAAAAAAACTTAACGAACTATTGATAGAAGTAACGGCTTTTTAATCAAAACAGAATCAGAAAAAATGATGGATACTCCAAATTTAAGTTTCGAATCACGCATCGATTTAAGTACATTAAGCGAAGCGGTAGAGCGCATACGCAAGCAATTAAATAAGTACATTATAGGGCAAGACAGCATGATCGAGCAACTACTGGTGGCAATACTCAGCAACGGACATGTACTGCTGGAAGGCGTGCCTGGTGTAGCAAAAACACTTACCGCCAAATTATTAGCCAAAAGTGTATCGACCGATTTTTCACGTATCCAATTTACTCCCGATTTAATGCCATCCGACGTACTCGGAACGACAGTGTTTAATGTACAAAAATCAGAATTTGAATTTAAGCAAGGACCTATTTTTTCTAATCTCGTGTTGATAGACGAAATAAATCGTTCTCCAGCTAAAACACAAGCAGCTTTGTTTGAAGTAATGGAAGAACGACAAGTAAGCATGGATGGAAAAACGTATTCCATGGCATTACCATTCATCGTGTTTGCAACTCAAAACCCAATAGAACACGAAGGAACGTACCGCTTGCCCGAGGCGCAACTCGACCGTTTTTTGTTTAAAATAAAAGTGGATTATCCTAGTTTAGAAGACGAATATCGCATTTTGGATAATAAACATCTTTATAAAAATACCAGTGAAACCGAGCAAATAGAGCCCGTATTAACGGCAGAGGAAATTCAAGAATACCAAAAGAAGGTAAAAGAAGTGCATATTGATGAAAATCTACGTAAATATATTGTTCAAATAGTACATAAAACACGTAATAGTAATGCGTTATATTTGGGTGCATCGCCACGAGCTTCTATCGCTATAATGGACAGTAGCAAGGCTTATGCAGCTATTCAAGGTAGAGATTTTGTGAAACCTGAAGACATCAAAGTAATGCTTGTGCCTGTGCTTCGGCATCGGATAATTCTAACTCCTGAGAAAGAAATGGAGGGGATCAAACCCGAAGAAGTTATCCGCTTGCTAGTGAATAGCGTTGAAATACCTCGCTAAGGTTTTCGACCTTTTTGATGTTACTTACGCAATTGTATAAAAAACTATTATAAATTAATGATTTATAGAAATTAAGTAGCGACATATAATTCAACACTTCGTTAAAATTTATAATTGACAATCAATAATTGATAATTATTTTACTGATAAACAGTAGCTTGCGAGTGCTAATATCCAAATAAATATTTATCACTTATCAATATGGCTATTAGGTGATTACAGAAAAACTTAACGAACTATTGATAATTAAGCGATGCTTTTAAAGTTTTAAAATTACTTGTAAGTTATTGATAACAATGGATTTGAACATGTGCGTAAGCAATATCAAATAGCACGAAGTACTTAAAATATACAGTTAATTCTGTCTAATAACTTAAATTTATTTTAGTTTTCAACCAATGGTGTCTACTGTGCGTTTATTTATTCGTAGTTTGTATTTTAGCAATCGTTTCTTTTTCGGTTTACTTGGGTTGTCGATTTTCTTTGTCGTAGGGCAGTTTTTGCCATTTTTTTATGCATTAGCCAAAATCGTAAGCTTGTTCTTTTTTGTGCTTTTCATTGCCGATTTACTTCTTCTTTATCATCAAAAAGAAGCAATACAAGCCAGCCGTAATATGCCCGAACGCTTATCTAATGGCGATCGAAATCAAATCACATTAGAAATCACGAATCTTTATCCATTTGAAGCTTACGTTCAATTAATCGATGAAATACCTTACGTGTTTCAAATCCGTGACTTTGCAATAAATAAAAAATTAGCTCCTGCCGAAACGCACACGCTTTCCTATTTTTTACGTCCAACCGAACGAGGCGAGTATACTTTTGGGCATTTACGTGTTTTTGTACAATCGTTACTTGGACTACTCGAACGCCGTTTTACATTCTTCGAAAACAAGAGCATACCCGTGTATCCGTCTTATGTGCAAATGCGAAAATACGAACTTATGGCTATTTCTAATCGATTGATGGAAGTGGGAATAAAAAAAATACGTAAGAAAAGCAACAATAACGAGTTTGACCAGATTCGTGAATACGTCTCGGGCGACGATAACCGCCTAATTAACTGGAAAGCAACAGCACGCCGTTCGCAATTGATGGTTAATCAGTATCAAGACGAAAAGTCGCAGCAAGTGTATTCTATTATAGACATGGGGCGCAATATGCAAATGCCTTTTGAGGGCATGAGTTTACTCGATTATGCGATCAACGCCAGCTTGGTAATCTCCAATATTGCTGTTTTTAAACAAGATAAAGCTGGAATAATTAGCTTTTCGGAGCAGATTCATAATTTGTTGCCAGCTTCGTACAAAAAAGGGCAAATGATGCACATCATGGATTTGTTGTATCGACAAGAAACAAAATTTACAGAATCTAATTTTGAGAAGCTCTATATCACTGTGCGCCAAAAAATTCAGCAACGTAGTCTTTTATTTATTTACACAAATTTTGAAGGGCTTGTTTCGCTCAAAAAGCAATTGCCTTACCTGAAAATGTTAAACAAAAATCATTTGTTGGTTGTCGTGTTTTTTGAGAATACCGAAATAAAAAAGCGACTAGTTACTCGCCCCCGCAATGCCGAACAAACGTACATCAAGACGGTTGCCGAAAAATTTGTGTACGAAAAACGACTCATTGTTCGTGAGTTGAACAAATTTGGTATTCACGCCATTCTTACTAAACCTGAAAACCTAACTGTTGCTTCGATCAATAAATATTTAGAATTGAAATCAACGGGGCTTATTTAAGGTCTTCGACTTGTCAATTTTCTTTCTATTGGAGTTGTTTTTCCTAAACAGGAAATAAATAGAAGAAATGATTAAAAACAATTAAGGCTAAAAATACGAATAATACAAGATCTCCACTCCATTTCGATCGTATAAATTGGGTATAAAAACTAAATAAAAAGGCCAAAGAAATACTCATCAAATAAAATAATTCAGAGCCTGCTGCTGGAAAAATAAGAAATACAATAATGCTTATCGCAAAAATAATGAAAAATAATTTGAAGTAATTTCTTGATCGAATAGCTAACGTAGAAAAATTTTGACTATAACTAATAGAGGCTAAAAATACAAAGACAGCAAGAAAGCCTAATAAAAAATAGTGAGAAATATTTAAGCTAGAAATTGGCTGTAAAATGAAAATATTATCGATAAAGCTATGGAATAACACCTGAATTTCGCCTGTGAAAACAAAATAAAATCCAAAATAAAGCATATAAGGCAAGGAAAAACCAAGAATAGAAGCCACCCACTCTTTCCATACAAATGGGCGCAAGTGCAAAATGCTACTCCATACAAAAAAGATAAAAATACCCATTGGTAAATAAAATAAAGAAGCTAAAGAGACACTAAAGGCTGCATCAAAAACGTGACTAATTGCTCGCTGTTCTTGTACCGACTGAAACATGCGTAAGATTGCTATCGAGAAGAGCAAACTTGCTATTTGAATGGAATGAAACTGTTGCGTTTCGATAAAGCTGCTTGCAAGAATGACAAAAAACAATGCAGGCAGAAACGATTTATTTTTTAATAACTTGAATTTGAAATCAAAATAGGACAATATGCTAGCTTGTATTAGCATAATAAAAATAGCAAATATGGATGAAATTACTGGTAAACTGCCAATTCCCAACCAACTATTAATATCCGAAAATCCAGGTAAGGTATGATGATACGGTGAAAATACTTCGCCTGCACTCCCAAAAAGCGTTTGTGCCCAAAGTAAGAATAGCAGAAAAATGATAAAAATAATCATTTGACTTCTTGAACTATTGAATAGTTGTGTTAGCATATTTTGTGTTTTGTCTTATTCTTATTGTAAATCGAAACCTAAATCTTTTCGGTACGTTTTTCCTTCAAAATCAATACGTTTGGCAATATTATACGATTTTTTAAGGGCTTCGTTCATGCTATCGCCATAGCTACTGATGGCGAGCACACGCCCTCCGTTTGTAAGCACTTTACCATCGGTCTCGGTTGTTCCTGCATGAAAAAGTATGGAATCTTCGGTAAGCTCGCAGCCAGTTATTTCTTTGTTTTTTTCGTATGCTTCGGGGTATCCTGCCGATACCAACATGACGCTAGCCACTGCTTTTGGCGAAATTTTGATCTCTTTCGATTCGAGTGTTTTTTTGGATGCAGCATCCAATAATTCGAGAAAATCAGATTCTATTCGTAATATAACAGCTTCGGTTTCAGGATCTCCCATGCGCACATTATATTCAATTACGTAAGGTAGTCCTTTTTTATTCATCAATCCGAAAAACAAGAATCCTTGGTAATTAATTCCTTCCATCGCCAAGCCTTCGATTGTGGGTTCGATGATGAATTTTTCCACTTTTTCCATGAATTTTTTATCGGCAAAGGGCACTGGTGAAATAGCTCCCATACCGCCTGTGTTTAGTCCCGTATCGCCTGCCCCTATTCGCTTATAGTCTTTAGCTTCGGGTAATATTTTGTACGATTTTCCATCAGTAAGTACAAAAACAGACAACTCTATTCCTTTCAGAAATTCTTCGATAACGACTTTTCGGCTAGCTTCGCCAAATTGACCT
>JAOZTL010000310.1 GCA_029942205.1 Bacteroidales bacterium
CGGCATCGCTGAATCTAACGTAACGAATGTATTCATTGGGATAGAAGAAATAGGCTTTGGCAGGCCAGTTCATGGCAGAGTTTATTCCTGATTGAAGACCTTGCCATGAATCGGAATTTATTGCTCGTGGGTAGCCTGCATCGGCTTTGTCATTTTCAATATCAAAGCGGAAGTATGCGTCATTATAAAAGAAATAAATTTTTCCGTTCCCAAAATTGATTGCTGCATCAATTTTTTGGAAAGTAACGCCAGGAAAAGCTTCTTGAATACTCATCGAATTTTCGACTTTATCACTAGGTAAATTAAATTCGACTACTTTATTGTCTTTAAAGAAATAGACATAGTTATCGTTATAATAGACCACTGCATCAACGGTTTGAGCTTTTACCGAAAAGGCAAATAATAATAAAATTAATATAATATAAGTTTTCATAAATATAATTTTAAGGGTCATTAGGTCTTCGACCTTTTTGATATTGCTCATATCTTTGTTTAAAAAAACAAAGATATGAGCAATATCAAAAAAAATCGAAGCTCTTATTTATTTATCAAATAATTCGGATAATCGGTAATGATTCCGTCTACACCCAAATTGATAAATTTTCGGGCATCCAGCGAGTCTCTTACCGTCCATACGTTAACTTTTTTGCCCATTGCATGTACTTTGTCAATAAATCGAGGCGTAACAAAAGCAGCCATTAAGCTGATTTCGTCTACAAAATCATACTTTTCGATATTTGCAAACTGAAACGAACCATCATAAAAAACAGGAATAAAAGGCAAATCACCAACCAAAAGTTTATGCAACTCGATGCTTGGGTCCATTTCATTGATTTTATACAAAACCTCGTCATAAAACGAATGCACAATGCTCCAATCTTTAGCATCGTACTTATGTACCAAATCGATGCTTCGCTGTTCTATTCCTGGGTAATACTTATTTCCATCTTTTATTTCGATTACCAGCACCGCTTTTCCATCAATCAATTGTAATACTTGCTCTAAAGTAGGCACTTTTTCCGATGCAAATTTTTCATCAAATTTACTACCAGCACTGTATTTCAGAATTTCGTTGTAGTTCAAATCACGCACCTCTCCTACTCCATCGGTGGTTCGATCGAGACTTCTATCGTGCAAAACAATAACGACCGAATCTTTAGTTTGTTGTACATCAATTTCGATCCGCTCCACGCCATAATCTAAGGCTACGCTAATGGCTGCAAGTGTATTTTCGGGGGCTAATCCTGCCGCACCACGATGCCCTGTTATCGTTACGCTGTGGTCAGAAGCCGATGCATCACCACCATAAACTGTTGGTGACAAAGTCAGTAAAACATAAGAAACTAGCAAAGCAATTACGAACAATGGAATAGTCGTTTTTTTATTTATTTTTTTCATTTTTTCAAATTAGAAGGTGGATAAAGTTTAGTTTTTATTTATTTTTTCCTATAGTTATTTGATTAAGAAAGCTTTTTCTCTCGTACATAAGCAACATCAAAAAGGTCAAAAACCTTATTTTTTAACACCGATTAATTTTTTAATTTCATTCAATTTGTTGAGCGCATCGAGTGGTGTCAGCGAATTAATGTCTGTTTTAACGATTTCGTCTCTAATTTGTGATAAAATAGGATCGTCGAGTTGAAAAAAACTTAACTGATAGCCTTCTCTTTTTTGTGATAATTCTTTAATTGGTTTTTTCAAGCTATTTTTCTGCAATTTGCCATTTTCTCGTCCGTTCTCCAATTCTAGCAGAATATCGTCGGCACGTTTGACCACACTAGGCGGCATTCCAGCCATTCGAGCCACATGAATACCAAAACTATGCTCGCTTCCGCCTGGCTTCAATTTTCTCAAAAAGATAACTTTATTGTCCATTTCTTTGACCGAAACGTTGAAATTTTTCACTCGTTTAAATGATTTTTCCATTTCATTTAATTCGTGATAATGTGTAGCAAAAAGTGTTTTAGCATGAGCCTCAGGGTGTTCATGAATATATTCCACAATAGCCCAAGCGATAGAAATACCATCGTAAGTACTTGTCCCACGCCCTAATTCATCAAACAAAATAAGACTTCTATCCGACATATTATTCAGAATACTAGAAGCTTCGTTCATTTCGACCATGAAAGTAGATTCTCCAAGCGAAATATTATCGCTCGCTCCTACACGAGTAAATATTTTATCGACATAACCAAGCTTAGCCGCCTCTGCTGGTACAAAACTACCTATTTGTGCCATCAATACGATCAAAGCCGTTTGGCGAAGCAAAGCCGATTTACCAGCCATATTGGGTCCTGTGATAATGATAATTTGCTGTTCGGTATTATTTATTTCCACCGAATTGGCGATGTACTCCTCTCCGATGGGCAATTGCTGTTCGATGACAGGATGCCTTCCATTATTGATAGAGATGCTGTCCGATTCGTCTACCACGGGGCGCACGTAACGATTTTCGACCGCTATCGTCGCAAAAGCTAATAAACAATCCAACTGTGCCACCAGCTTTGCATTAAGCTGTAAAGCAGGGATATAATCCGCCAAAGCCGATACCAAATCATTAAATAAACGAGTCTCGATGGTTAATATTTTTTCTTCAGCACCAAGGATTTTTCCTTCATATTCTTTCAGCTCTTCGTTGATGTAACGTTCGGCATTCACAAGTGTTTGTTTGCGAATCCATTCGGGCGGCACTTTGTCCTTATGCATGTTTCTGACTTCAAAATAATAGCCAAACACGTTGTTGAAAGCCACTTTGAGCGATGAGATACCTGTTCGTTCGCTTTCCCGTTTTTGCATTTCTAGCAAGTAATTTTTGCCCGAAGTGGTAATTTTACGTAAATCATCCAATTCTTCATTCACGCCTTCGGCAATGACATTACCTTTGGAAACAGCCACAGGCGGGTCGTTACTCATTTCGTTTTCGATGCGCTGCCGAATGGTCATGCACGTATTTATTTGTTCGGCAAGGCTTTGGAGTTCTTTCTGATCAGACTTTAAGGCAAGTTCTTTTAGCGGTTCGATAGCCGCCAGTGCATTACGCACTTGCATGACTTCGCGCGGCGAAATTCGATTGAATGCAATTTTGGATACCAGGCGTTCGATGTCTCCAATTTGCTTGATATAAACCTGTTGCTTTTCTTTTAGCTCTTCGTGTTGAATAAAAAAATCGACCACATCGTGGCGTTTATTGATTAAGTTTACGTCCTTTAGCGGCAGTGCTACCCAACGTTTCATGAGCCTTCCGCCCATTGGGCTAATGGAGCGATCGATGACATCGATCAAGGTTTTCGCTCCATTATTGAGCGATCCGAAAAGTTCAAGATTACGAATCGTAAATTTATCAAGCCAAACATAGCGATCTTCTTCAATTCGAGTTATTCGGGTGATGTGCCCAATGCGCTCATGATGCGTCAAATCTAAATAATGCAAAATGGCAGCCGCAGCCATGTTTCCGTGTATTAAATCCTCTACGCCAAAACCTTTGAGCGAATTTGTTCCGAATTGTTTCAGCATTTTTTCGATGCCTGTTTCGGGCGAAAACATCCAATCATCGAGCTTATAGGTATAAAATTTATCTCCAAATAAATTGATAAAATCCTCGTGCTTACTGCGTTCATAAAGTACTTCTTTGGGCAAAAAGCTATTTAAAAGTTTATCGATATAATCAAATTTTCCTTCGGCGGTATAAAACTCTCCCGTAGATAAATCCAAAAAAGCGACTCCTGCTATTTTTTTGGATAAATT
This sequence comes from Bacteroidales bacterium, assembly GCA_029942205.1. Taxonomy (GTDB): domain Bacteria; phylum Bacteroidota; class Bacteroidia; order Bacteroidales; family JAOZTL01; genus JAOZTL01. The sequence goes on from JAOZTL010000310.1 coordinate 3,745, forward strand.
GACACAAGCCAGGAAGTTGTTTTCTTTGTGTTCGAGTACATTATCGCTAATCGATACACCAGGTGTGATGAGTTCTGTAACGCCTCGTTTGACAATTTTCTTGGTTGTTTTCGGATCTTCCAGCTGCTCGCAAATGGCTACTCGCTGCCCTGCTCGCACCAGTTTTGGTAAGTAGGTATCCAAGGCATGGTAGGGAAATCCAGCCAATTCGATGTAAGAAGCCGATCCATTGGCTCGTTTGGTGAGCGTGATTCCTAATATTTTGGATGCTTGAATGGCATCGGATGAAAATGTTTCATAAAAATCGCCAACACGAAACAATAAAATAGCATCTGGATGGGTTGCTTTAATACTGTTATATTGCTTCATTAGCGGAGTTTCGACTATCTTTTTTGCCACAGTTTTTTCTTTTTTTCAGTTTAAGGTCTTCGACCTTTTTAATGTTGTAGGTCTTCGACCTTTTTAATGTTGTAGGTCTTCGACCTATTTTGATGTTATAGGTCTTCGACCTGTTTTGATGTTGCTCACACACGAATAAAAAAACTTTATTCGATCTTTTTGATGTTAAAATTATGTATCAATTATTAATCACAAAGAATTTATGTACGTGTGTAAGCAATATCAAATAGCACGAAGTGCTTCATTGAGCAAAGATAACGAATAAAGTGAAAATGTCCTATTTTTTTTAATAATCGATAAATTTAAAATACATGAAAAAACAGTTGAGTATATTCCTCATTTTTCTATTATTAACTGGGTGTGGGTTTCAAATTCCAGAATCGACACATTCAAATTATCGTATGAATCCTATTCCACCCAAAGGTTTTATTTTTTTACGTGATTTTCATGAAAAATTATTGCCTCATAAAGAAAGAGAACTGAGATTTGTTATGAATAAAGGAACTGAGTATTGTATTTATTACAATCACAATAAAACACCTGTAAATGCATGGCTTGAGATGGAAATTCAAAAAACAGGGGAAAC
>JAOZTL010000311.1 GCA_029942205.1 Bacteroidales bacterium
AACCACCACGAAAAACAAAAATTCCTAAAAGTAATTTACGAAACTTTCTACAAAGCATACAATCCCAAAGGCGCAGACCGCTTGGGCGTGGTTTATACGCCCAACGAAATTGTAAAATTTATGGTGGAAAGTACCGATTATTTGCTCGAAAAACACTTTGGCAAAAACTTAGCCGATAAAAACGTGCAAATTCTTGACCCAGCCACGGGCACAGGTACTTTTATTACGGATATTATCGAATACATTCCGCCAAAATATCTGAAACACAAATTCAAAAACGAAATTCATTGCAATGAATTGGCTATTTTACCTTATTATATTGCAAACTTGAATATTGAATACACTTATCAGCAAAAAATGAACGAATACGAGCCGTTTGAAAATATTGTTTTTGTTGATACGCTTGATAATTTGGGTTTTGCTTACGCTGATAAACAATTGAGTATGTTTGCCATGACTGCCGAAAATTTGGAACGTATAAAAAAGCAAAATGCAAATAAAATATCGGTTATTATAGGCAATCCGCCCTACAATGCCAATCAACAAAATGAGAATGATAACAACAAAAACCGTGAATATCCAATTTTAGATAAACGCATAAAAGACACCTATATAAAAGAAAGTTCAGCTCAAAAAACAAAAGTTTACGATATGTATTCACGTTTTTACCGTTGGGCGATGGACAGAATAGATAAAAACGGTATTATTTCATTTATTACAAACCGCTCGTTTATAGAAAGTAGAACTTTTGATGGTTTTAGAAAAATAGTAGAACGTGAATTTGACTATGTGTATATTATTGACACACAAAGTGATGTGCGTAAAAATCCAAAAATTGCAGGAACAACTCACAATGTATTTGGAATACAAACAGGAGTTGCTGTAATGTTTTTAGTGAAAAAAGACGATAAATGATATTAACAGCTCAAGAATACAGCCAACGAAAAAGATTTGAAACCAATTTTATTGATGATTTTGAAACTTTTTCAGATAAAATTCAATTTGCAGAGAATACTATATTTCTGGCATACACCATGCGGGGAAAACAAAAAATGGTGAAAATAACTTCTGAATTTGCTCAAATTCATTTTGATATTAGAGAATGTAACAACAAAGGCGAATTTGTACGCTTCGGATACCGAAGAGGCAGTATTCATAAAAACGAAATAGCCGAAAGACTGTACGAAGGCGATTGGAAAATAGTTAAAAGCCCTGAAAATGAATAAGAAAGCTAAAATACAATACTTTGCTCTTACCGATGAAATGCTCAAAAGAGAAAAACTAGATTGGTTTATTGATAATAAACTAAAAGATATTCCCTTTGAAACCATTCACCCCGATAAAAATAATAATTGGATTAATTTAACGGATAATGATTTTGAGGAACTTTTGCCTTTGCAAGAAAAAAATAATAAACAAACTGTATTTGTATTCTCATCATTGGGTGTTTCAACAAATCGTGATGCCTGGGTTTATGATTTTGATGAAAAAAATCTGATAAATAAAGTCCAATTCTTCATTAAAACATACAATGAATTGCTTGAAAATAAAGATTATTCATGGAATACTGAAATTAAATGGAGTAGAGATTTAAAAAAGAAATTTAATCAAAATAAAGATATAGTATTTCAAATAAATAAAATTATTCAGGCTAATTATCGCCCTTTTACAAAAATTAATTTTTATTCAGAAAAGTTATTAAACGATATTTTAACCCAAAATCATTTTGATATTTTTGGTGAAAATTTAGATAAAGAAAATATTGGTATTTGCTTTTCAGGGAAATCATCAAGCAAAGGTTTTCAAATAATCGCTGTTAATTCTATTTGGGGTTTAGATTTTTTAGAAAAAACAAATTTAGTTCCATTATTTCGCTACGACAAATCGGGCAACCGCATAGAAAACATAACCGATTGGGGGTTAGAAAAATTTACAGAACATTACAAAACAGATAAAATAACAAAAAAAGATATTTTTCACTACACTTACGGCGTTCTGCACAATCCAGCTTACCGCAAAAAATACGAACTGAATTTAAAACGTGAATTTCCACGCTTGCCGTTTTACAAAAACTTTGAAAAGTGGGTAAATTGGGGCAAAAAATTAATGGGTTTGCACATAAATTATGAAACTGTTGATAATTACGAATTAAAAATTACGAATTACGAATTAAAAAATAAAAAAGAGGATTATATTCCTAAAGCCAAATTAAAGCGAGACAAAGAAACAGGTGAAATTACTTTAGACGAGCAAACAAGTATTTTGGGTATTCCCGAAATTGCATTCGATTATAAACTCGGCAATCGCAGTGCAATAGACTGGATACTTGACCAATACAAAGAAAAAAAGCCAAGAGACAAAACCATTGCCGAGAAATTTAACACCTACAAATTTGCCGATTATAAAGACACGGTAATAGATTTAATTGAACGAGTAACAACAGTTTCGGTAAAAACAATGGAAATAGTAAACCAAATGGAAGCCGAAGAACCGCATAAGGATTAAAAAGAAAACGCTTCTTTTCTGCCTGTTTTCATTCATAAAAACAAACAAAAAATAATTCATTTACTAAATCACAATAACAACAGCATTTCAGTATACATGCGGATTGCGCATAAATAAGATAGACGGATGAATGACCTCGAACCCAAGCGATTGATAAAAAGCCTCCATATCGGGCTTGCAGTACAGATCGAAACGATGCACCTGCACCAGTTCTGGGTGGTTGCATGCCGCCTCTATCAATTGTTTGCCAAGCCCTTTGCCTCGGTATGCTTTTGCAACAAGCACATCCGAAATCAAAGCGGTGTAAACCTTATCGCTAATTATGCGCACAAAACCCGCCAGCGTGTTGCTTGTGGTATCTATCAATGCAATCACAACCGTGGTATTGTCCAGCATCTTGCGAATGTCGGCAAGCTTGCGCCCTTCTGTCCACCATTCTTCCCGAAAAAGAGTTTCTAGTTGTTCTTCATGCAAACTTTCTAATTGGCAGATTTGTCGGTATTTCATCGTGTATAGCTTTTGTTTTGGAATAGAGATCATAGTCGAATACAAAAATAAAAAAAAATATAGAAAGGCATTGCACAATATTTTATATCTTTGTTGTTTCTTTTTCGTCTATTCCTAATAAAAAAACTCTTTGAGTAATTTATTAAGGATAACTAATCACTCCATACAAAGGAATGATTAAATTTCAACGATTTACAAAAAAAACAAACACATGAAAACAGTAAAAGTACTCGATAAGAAATTTAAACTATCCATTTCGGCAGAAACCATTGCAAAGGCAGTGAAAGAAATGGCAGGAAAAATCAATAACGATCTTGCTGGCAAAGAAGTCATATTTATAGGAATACTTAATGGCTCGTTCATGTTTGCTTCCGATTTGTTCAAACTTATTGATTTTGATGCACAAATCACGTTTCTGAAACTGGCATCTTACCAAGGAACAAGCAGCTCTGGAAAAGTGAAACGATTGATCGGTATCAACGAAAATATTGAAAACAAAGTCGTGGTTATTCTCGAAGACATCGTAGACACAGGCGTTACCTTAGAGAGCATCATCAAGCAACTCAAAGGATACGAGCCAGCAGAAATAAGAATGGCTACTTTGCTGTTTAAGCCCGAAGCTTATCAGAAAGAAATAAAACTAGACTACGTGGGTATCGAAATACCAAACGAGTTTATTATTGGCTATGGACTAGATTATGACGGATTTGCTCGTAATTTACCCGAAATATACACTCTAATAGCAGAGTAGATTAAAAACCTAACGTAGGTTTGTGGTTAAAAAACGATAAAAACAATTGAACAACGTAAAATAAACATGATTACAATGATTACACAATTGTATGATTTGGATTTGTTGGATACTATTGAGAATCTTTTAATTAAGAAAGAGTTTTTACTAGTGCATAAACAATATTAAAAAAGGTCGAAGACCTAGTCAAAAAAAAACTTAAAAATAAAAAACATGTTAAATTTAGTATTATTCGGTCCTCCAGGTGCAGGAAAAGGCACACAATCAGAAAAATTAATTGAGAAATACCAATTGATTCATTTATCAACAGGCGATATTCTTCGAGGCGAACTAAAAGCCGAGACGACTTTGGGAGCCGAAGCCAAAAAGTTTATGGATAAAGGTGAGCTAGTACCCGATGAAGTAGTGATTGGGATGATTGGTAACAAACTAAAAGAAAACACCGATGCTAAAGGCTTCGTTTTTGATGGATTCCCTCGCACCAATGCGCAAGCAGAGGCGCTGGATCTTCTTTTGACAAAGCATCAAACCTCCATTACTGCCATGCTTGCTTTGGATGTGGAATATGATGAACTCGTGAGTCGATTACTCAATAGAGGCAAGGACTCTGGACGTGTCGATGATCAAGATATTTCGATTATCGAAAATCGTGTGAAAGTATACAACCAAGAAACAAAGCCTGTGATGGATTTTTATTTGGCACAAAATAAATATTATGCTGTCGAAGGAATGGGAACTGTCGAGCAAATATTTGATCGCTTGAGTAAACAAATCGATGCGTTGTAGGTGGTTGAAATAATGAAAGATATTAAGATAATTTAGCATACAATTTAAGAAAATATCATCTTTGCATTATAAATAAAAAAATATTCAACATATTAGAATTAACAAGCAAAAATGGTTTATATGTTATCAATAAGGATAACTGGAAAGGAGTATTGTCTCAAA